>CAZIYU010000022.1:0-9740 GCA_964543595.1 uncultured Candidatus Saccharibacteria bacterium
CTAGGGCAGTTGTGTTCAAATATTCCTCCACCTTTATCATCGCCAGCTTTACTATATCTGCACCCGTCCCTTGAATTGGCGCATTAATAGCCATCCGCTCATTCATGGCCCGAATAAAAGGTAATTTAGATTTAATACCTTCAAAGTAACGCCGACGGCCAAATAAGGTTTCGGTAAAACCAGTCCGCACTGTCTCGGCCTTTACCCCATCTAAATACTTAGCTAAACCACTAAATTTGGCAAAATAATCGTCGTAAAATTTCTGAGCTTCCTTCCGCTCTGTCCCTAAACTAGTTTTTAAGGCACTGACCCCCATACCATACATAATGCCAAAATTGATTACTTTGGCCCGCCGACGCATTTCCTTATCCACTTTATCCATCGGGACATCAAAAACTTCGGACGCCACCGCGGTATGCACGTCTTCACCTTTCCTAAAAATCTCCAATAATTTTTTATCGCCAGATAAAAAAGCGGCGATGCGAATTTCCATCTGCGAATAATCAAAAGCCACCAGTTTATTCCCTTTATCAGCTCTAAAAGCTTTCCGCACCTCCAAACCTAAACTCCCTTTATTAGGAATATTCTGCAAATTTGGCTCCTGTGAAGCCATTCGACCAGTTGTCGTCCCGGTTTGCAAAAATTTGGCATGTAAACGCCCGTCCGCCGCCACCATTAAAGGTATGTTATCAATATAAGTAGAAAGAATTTTTTGTAATTCCCGATACTCCAAAATCAAGCCAATGATTGGATGCAAATCCCGCATTTTTTCTAATTCGCTTTCCTTAGTACTTATTTTTCCCCCAGCGGTTTTCTTCTGATTCTTGACGGTCAGACCCATTTTACCAAAAAGAATTTCCCCCATTTGCTTAGGTGAATTAATATTAAACCCGCCCTGAGAACCAGTTCGGGCAGGCTCCTCACCGGCCAAATCCCAAATCTTTTTCTCTAAACCAGCCAGGATTTTATGATTCTCCACCGATAATTTTTTCAATAATTCTTTATCCACCACAATTCCCGTCTGCTCCATTTTTTTAATAATCGGTATTAAGGGTTTTTCAATATTTTCAAAAACAAAATCCAATTTACGATTCTTTATTTCGGCCAATAAAAATTCTCGCGCCTTTTTCAAATCCGTCTGGCCAGAAATATTCAATAAATCCTCTATTTTTGGATTAGTAATATTAGAATTAGTCAGCCAGAGAGCAATTTGCGCTTCTTTTAGCTCGGACTCACTGCCTACCCCTTCCCAAGGAAGGGGTTCTGAAAGTCCTTCCCTTGGGGGAGGATTTAGGAGAGGCTTCCCCTTCTCCTTCCCCAACACATCCTTCAGCCTCGTCCCCAAAGTCCTAAATTCCAATTCGCTCCAAACTTTCAATATTTTCTCCTCACTCAGATTTTCCGACCAAGTCTTTTCCGGGATTTGAAAATCTATCGGTGCGTCCCGTCTAATTGTGCCTAACATTTTGGAAAATTGTGCTTCTTCCTCTCCTTCCTCAAGGAGATTAATTATTCTGTCTGTCAGTCCAGCTTTTTGAAAATCTTTTTTATTTTTTTTAAGTTTTTTATAAATATCTTCTATACTACCAAAATTTTGTATTAAAATACCTGCGGTTTTTTCCCCAATGCCTTTAATACCGATAATATTGTCCGACGGATCCCCACGTAGACCTTTATAGTCTGGTAAAAGTTTGGGTAAAAAACCAAATCTCTCCACCACCGCTTTTTCATTATAAATAATAGTGTCCTTGATCCCTTTTTTTAAAGTATAAACCCGTACCTTATCATCCACCACCAGCTGTAAAGTATCCATATCTCCAGAGGCAATTACGATATCAATAAAACAAGACCCGGCCTTTGGTACTCCAAAAGCCTGGCCTTGTTTTTTCATTATTTCCTCCACAATAGTCCCGATTATATCATCCGCCTCAAAACCTTCTTTAGCGTAAATAGGAATATCCAAAGCTTCAAAAATTTCCCGCGATTTTTTTAATTGTTCCACTAATTCATCGTCCGTTTTAGCTCGGCCAGCCTTATAATCTTTGTAAGCTTCATGACGATAAGTGGGTTTCGGCAAATCATAACAGGCAATAATATAATCTGGTTTAAGATCTCCAATTATCTTTAATAACATGGTAGACAAACCATACAAAGCCCCAGTCGGCACCCCCTTACTACTCATAAAATCCGGCAAGGCATGATAGGCCCGATGAATAATCGCGTGAACATCAAGCAAAACTAATTTTCTAGCATTTTTAGGCATTTAGGAGATTATAGCATAAAAGAATTAGCGTAATCGGGGATAATCCACTCCTTCATCAATACTCCAAATGGTGTCAAAATCCCAGTTCTCAAAGGTACTTTGAGTTTGCATTGCTGCCGTACTGGTGCCTGTTCCGCCAGCACTAGTTTCTTGGCCAGATGTTTCAATGTCCCAAAAGGAATTAGTGATATCACCACCACTATAGTCACCAATAAAACCGCCGATAGTGACTCCAGAGCCAGAAACTAGCCCAGTGGAATATGATTTTGATATGGTGCCACCATTCGTGCCTCCAATCAAACCTCCAGCTGATACAGAGTTAGACGAAACAGACCCTATAAAATAGGAATTTGATATATCACCCACATTTTGCCAACCGACTAATCCACCGACTTGACTGTAACCAGAGACATCTACAAGAGAATATGATTTGGAAATAACACCACCATCTTTTTGTCCTACAAGGCCACCCACATCATAATTTCCATCTATATTACCAGTAGAATAACATGAATTAATTTCCCCAGTTAATTGGAATCCAGCAATAGCCCCCGTATAATCATAAAGACTGTTTATATTAATATTTAAGATACCCAAATCATAAATATTTCCTCCTAAATATCCAAAGAGGCCATTCCCAGTTTGATTAGGTGAATTGATAATCAGATCTGAAATAGATTTATTATTACCATTAAAACTACCAGCGAAAGGATTATTATCCTCCACCGCATAACAATTATTATCCGGGCCACAATTTCCAATTGGCTGCCAATCATCACCGAGGCCAGCATAATCCGAATCCGAGGAAGATAAATCATTATTCAAAATAAAATAGGCATCCAAATGATCACGGACATTATTTAATTGAGTCCAATAACAAATCTGATAAGGATCGCCTTCCGAGCCATCACCGCCACAAAATTCAGTGATTGGAACATACGTTCCCGTCTGACCGAGATATACCACACCGTCTTTTACAGTGGCTGGATCAATTAAATTTACTAAAGCCTCATAAATATCCGCCAGAGAATGTAGAGAATCGGCCGGCGCACCACCAGGTAAAGAATCATGCTCACCTTCAACGGCGATGGTATTATTCGTAATTAATTCATATATATCATCCAAGGTATAACCCCAAACATCGCCTGAGCTACCAACAGGAGTAAGAGAAGGAAAAGCGGTGGTAGTGGTAGTGGCATAATCTAAATCCGGATTATTATAATCGCCAGTCACTCCAAGATAAACAACACCAGTTTCTAAATTTTCTCTTTTAATTAAATTGGCCAAATCAACATAAAGCTCGGAAATAGAGTGGGAAGAAATCGTCGTAGTAGAAATTTCAGGATATAATAGATGATTCCCTTCACTCGCCGGAGCCACTTCATGAATCAAATTATAGATATCAGTGAGGGTATACATCGTTGGGACTGGGGCGGAAGGAGTAGTTACCGAACCAGCAAAAATCAGGCTGGATAAAACCAGAAGTGAACCTAGACCTAATAAAAATATTTTAAAACTCACTTTCATGATAAGACAATTATAGCATATTTTAATAGGTCGTCGTTGGGCGATTTTCCCAAGGATTTGTGAAGCCAGTAGCTCCCTCGTGATAATAAACGGTGGGAGTTGAATCCCGAAAGACATGGCCTTCAGAGAATAAGATATTAGGCGCATTACCAGCAAAATAAACTGCGGAAAGAGCCGGCGTACTAGTAAAAGCATAATCAATCAATTGTGTTAAACTAGTAGGAAAAGTGACCATTTCAAGCTGAGAACAAAAACCAAAAGCATTACCAATAACAGAGGTGACACCTTCAGGAATAATTACGCTAACTACACTAGCTCCCATAAAGGCGGTAGATTCAATAGAAGTAACTGGCACACCGTTAATAGTCGGTGGAACTAAGACCTCCTGTTCTGAACCAATAAAAGCAGTGATGGTACCCGCATTATCAAAAATAAAGGAAGATTCAGAGGTATATGAAATATCAACTGGTATTTCTGGCAATACACCAATATCTGGCAAACAATTATTAAAAGTTACAACTGCAGTTCCATTACCAACATTACCAATACTATAATAATCTCCTCCGGGCCCATCGGCCCTAAAAAAAGAAGTGGATGTTGGATCGGATGGATTTGTTCCAATGTACCAAGAGAAAATTGAATCATTATAAAAAATATAATAAGCTCCATCATCTCTAGAATAAATAGGTTGTCCACCGATACTACCATTTTCATAATAATTTCCAGTCACATCCGGGTTAACATCACCGGATGCCACATAACCAATTTGATCAGGGATACAAACTTGAGAGCCACCCTCAATCACATCCGCCTCACCACAATCTATTGAGTTAGGTGGTAAATTCTTTCTAATAGACTTTCCCGCACTATCCACACACCAACCACCACTGGTGGCTAAAGCATGCCACATTGAATAAGCAGTAATTTGACTATTCGTACTGGTAGCATCGGAATAACAAGTCGGAGCGACAAATTCACCATTAATCGTCGGCCAAATTGAAGGATTCATTAAATCACCAAAGGCCGGATTAGATATTAAGCCATCACAATCGTGTGCATTAAAAGATAAAATTGGTTCAGCATTATTATTTAAAGCCAAACTACCGGCAACTCGAATACTAGATAACTGACTAGTAATAACCGCATCCTTGGATTTATTTCTAGCGGAATTTAAGGAAGCTAAAACAACCGCCGATAAAATACCAATAATAGCAATGACTACCAATAGTTCAATAAGAGTAAAGCCCCTACTCCGCTTAAGCTTCGCGGGGCAAGCCTTTTTATTTTTTAAAAAAAGGACGGACATATAATAATCAATATTATAGCATACCACTTCGTTCAAAACTACGCGGTACAAGTATTTAAAACTCAATCTCCCGCTCAAATTCTGAGATAAATTTAAAATTAATTTTTATTAAATCAGTTGGCAAAACCTCCGTAATTCTTTCGGGCCATTCAATTAAAATTAAATTTTCTGGATTATTTAAATCTTCCTGAAAATTTAAATTTAAAATTTCCTTCCCAGATTCTAATCGATAGGCATCGATGTGGATAAGAGTTGAAGGTTGAAAGTTAAAAGTTAAAAGTTGCTTTTCTGAACCCATATTTTCTTTTTTATTACTTGATAACTTTATGAACTTTACAACTTTATGAACTAAAGGATACTTCTTCATAATCACAAAAGTTGGGCTGGTCATTGTCTCCTTTATATTTAAAATTTTTCCCACCGCTTGCGTAAAAGTCGTTTTACCGGAACCAAGATCACCAAATAAACCTACAACAATTGCTTGATCACTCTTAATCTTAGAGATTTTAAGTAAAAAATCCTCAGCTATTTTATTTGTCTCGTCCACACTTTTACTTAAGTATTTCATCCCTCAACTTTAGCATAAAATTTTGACAAACAAAAAGGACGCATCTGGCAGATTTTTAATCTCCACTAGATGCGCCCCCCACTCCCTACTTTTTTGTTTTCAGGAGTGGAAATTAGTCGACGACGGTTGCTGGCCCGGAATAGTTCCGGGTGATCACTGTATCTCCCTCCTCATTGAGATAATAGTGATAATTTCCCTTCTTGGTGAAGAAGTACTGTCTCTGCACCTGAACGGGAGCTGGCGTCACCACAACCGACGGTGCCTGTTGCACGTACACCGGCGGAGGTGAATACACTACCGGCGGCGGTGTGTAATACACGGGCGGAGGCGTATAGTACACCGGCGGTGCATACACCACAGGAGGCGGACAAAACCGCACTGGTGGGAAGAACGGGATGGGAGCAAAGATCGCTCCGCCACCGCAATTACCCCGATATCCGCCACCGTAGCCACCGCCAGGCACAAGGCCCGACACGCCACATGGGGCCCGTGTCACATGAGGCCTTGGTCCCGCTTCGGCCACCCCTACCAGTACCACCAGTACCACAACCATTACAAAGATCTTTTTCACTCTAACCTTCCTTTCCGCCCTATTGGGCTTATTAAACTAATCCTTTACTATCTATTATTAAGTATAGCAAATTATAATCTATTTGTCAAGCACTTTTCTAATCCCCAAAAATACCCTTAAAATACAGGGGTCTAACAAGAAAAAATGATTTGTGATATAATTTCTCTATGACGGACTTTGATAATGAAGAGAAACAAGAACAGCGTCTAAAAGAGCTCCGAAAAAAAGAGGAGGAAGACGTTATTCGTATTTTAGCCACCAAATATGGTTTGAATTTTATTGACCTTAAACCGATTCCCATCAATACCAATGCCCTCCGCTTAATTCCCGAGCAACTCGCGCGTGAAGCTAAAATCGCGGCCTTTGAAAAAGTAGATAGAAAAGTTCAAATTGCTCTCTTCTCCCCTAAAAACGATAAGGCCATTATTATTCTGAAAAATCTAGAGGCTGATGGCTTTAAATTGCAAATAAATATGGCCACCACTGCCAGTTTAGAAAAAGCTTGGGAGCGCTATCATGATCTTTCCTATGCAGTTAATACCACCGCCGGGACTTTTGATATTTCCACCGACCAGGTGACGGAATATATGAATCAAATTAAAAAAATTGACGATGTCACCACGGTGATCAAAGAAATTCTCACTCTAAAAAAAGCTTACAAAATTTCTAAAATGATGGAGGCCATGATTGCCGGCGCCCTAGCCTTATCGGCCTCGGATATTCATGTCGAACCGGAGGAAGAATATGTTCGCATTCGTTTTCGTTTGGACGGCGTGCTAATTAATGTTTTTGATTTTGATAAAGAAACCTATGAATTACTGCTATCCCGTATTAAATTACTGTCGGGCATGAAATTGAATATAAAAAATTCCGCCCAGGATGGCCGTTTCAGTGTGAAAATTTTAGATAATGATATTGAAATCCGTTCTTCCATCCTGCCTGGTGCCTATAATGAAAGTATTGTGATGCGACTTTTAAATCCTAAGTCCATTGCTGTGCCGATTGAGGAATTAGGAATTGAAGATCGCTCCCTAACTACTTTAATGGAACAAATTCATCGGCCAAACGGTATGCTCCTCATTACTGGTCCGACTGGTTCCGGAAAAACCACGACTCTCTACGCTTTTATGAAAAAGATTTCCACGCCGGATATAAAAATAATTACCATTGAGGATCCAATTGAATATCATTTACCGGGCGTGGTGCAAACCCAAGTGGAAGAAGAAAAAGATTACACCTTCCTGTCTGGTTTACGCAGTGCTCTCCGTCAGGATCCAGACGTAATTATGGTTGGTGAGATCCGTGATGGTGAAACAGCGGGTATTGCCATTAATTCGGCTTTAACCGGCCACTTAGTTTTTTCCACCTTGCATACCAATACAGCGGCTGGGGCCTTCCCTCGTTTGATTGACCTCGGAGTTAATCCTAAAATCATTTCTTCCGCTGTTAATGTCGCTATGGCCCAAAGATTAATCAGAAAACTATGCATGGCTTGTAAAAAAGAAGCTATCCCAACACCAAAAGAAAAAGCTTTGATTGATCGTACCCTAGCTTCTATTACTGACAAAAGTTATTTAAATAATTTACAGATCGAAAAAATTTGGCAGGCAGTCGGCTGTGAGCAATGTCATAAAACCGGTTATAAAGGGCGAATTGCTATTACCGAAATTATCTTAATGAAAAAAGAAGTGGAGGAAGCTATTGTGATGAATCCATCAGACCGAGATATAAAAGCGGCCGCCGCTTCCCAAAATCTTTTGGATATGAAACAGGATGGAATTATCCGCGTTTTGAAAGGAGTAAGTTCTCTAGAAGAATTAGGCCGAGTGATAGACATTGAAACAATAGAATAACTGTGTCTTAAAAGTAAATCTCCAAAAAGATTGAACCTTGATTATTTTAGCTTGACAAGTTTTTACTACTTGCTATACTACAAATACACATTGGCTATCCGCGCAAGCGGACAGTGCCTCCGAGAAAGCCCGCTTCACGGCGGGTTTTCGATTATATGAGATCCTTATATTTCTCCACAATTTCATGAAATTCCTTATGCGGAACCATACCCACCAACCTTCTTAATCTTTTTCGATATAAAACTTTAGCTTGGGATAAAATGACGTAAGAAACGGTTTCTATAGCACTTTCCAACTTATGATAGTAATTACCTATCTTTTCTTTAGTGGTCAAAGGAAGGCAGAGAAAGGTGTCTGACGTATATTTTCTGATTATAATTACTGGTCTTTCAAAACACTCACCATGACCGTTCTGCTCACTACCAACATTTACACCAAGCGAGCACCACCAAATTTGTCTAGTTTGTACAAAAAAATCAGTGGTGCTTTTATCAATTTCCTTCTTCAATTTATTCCAAACATCAAAATCCTTTTTCATCTCAGCGTATTCTATCACACAAAACAAAACTATATACTAAAAACCATTCGCTATTTTTGGCGAATGGTTTTTGTGTTTTAACCTTACGATTGTAATTTACTCTTTTTTGTCTTCTATTTGATTTATTTTATTACGCATTCTCTTATAAATTATAGGATCATTCGCCCCAGTAAAAACAGTCCTCCCGCGTGCTTGCCACATAAGATCATAAGCACTTCGATAGTTTTCAGCTAGTATATAATTTTCTAAACATAACAAATAAAATCTGGAAATCCTGGGGTCTCGTGATTCACTTAATTTACCTATAACTTGTCGCCAAAGTCTTGCTACATTAAAAAAATCATCTTTTGTTTCTGCGATGGCTTTTGCCTCTTCGGCTTCCTTTATTAATTGGTTAACTTCAGTTAGATTCTTTTCCTCCCATGATTTTCTTTTCTGTAAATTATCTTCCATATATTTAACTTGAGCTTCATCACCCCCTAATTTATAGCACTCCAAAGCCTTATCAGTATACTCGCCATGATCATCCATAGCTAAATATAATGAACCTTCTAATAAATAAATCTCTTTTATTGTTCCCTCTGCAAGCAAGCCCTTTCTTTCCAAAATTCTGTCCAAATAATGTATACAACCGCGCGGAGACTCATCACGAAGACCATCTTTAAAATGCTCCATAATTTCTTCCTTAGACATATGACTATCCTCAGGGTTTTCAACATTAATCTGATCAGCTCCATTATTTATTTGTTCGACTTCTTCTTTCATATATTTTATATATTAACTAATTAATAAATTTTCCGACTTGATACCATTTTACCCCCCCCTATAAAAAAGCAAGTGCTAACAAAAACCCCCAGAAGCTAGGCTTCACGGCGGGTTTATAATGTGTCTTAAAAGTTATACACAGTTGCAAAATATAAAAATAGTTCTACTATGAGAATTAGAGGTAGAAAGAAAGGAAATTATTTGCTATAATGTTTCCAGACGATAAATCTCTAAGCAATACTTTCAATATTAGATATCAAAAGTTAAACAAGTCTTAAAGGATAGGTCTCGCAATACAACCGAAGTTGTAAACCAGGCCGTCCTCCGCGAAAAATTCGTAAACCGCGCA
>CAZIYU010000023.1:0-9063 GCA_964543595.1 uncultured Candidatus Saccharibacteria bacterium
CTTTAATAAGATTTTTTATTTTTGCCTCACCACGTCTCATCATACTAACACGCTTTTCCTTATTGTCATGTAATTCTCTAACCATTTCATCCTTAGCAATATCAATAGAGGCAAATAAATCATCCATCTCCGATACGGCGCGTAAATTCTTCCCAGCGATATGCAAATTTATTTCTGTTCGATAGACATCACCTTGTCGATGATGCTCAGTAGTCTTACCTAATTCTACTTCACATAGAACGCTATCGTCAGTCGGATCAATAAATTTTTCTAAATGTTCAAGTTTTTTATAAAGATAGTCCTTGATCTCCGCTGTTATCTCCATATTAGTCCCTTTTTCATTTATTTTCATAAAATTATTATTTTACTTTAATAAACTATCAAGCATTTGCTTAACTGAAGCGTAGGGCTGAGCACCGTTGATAGAATAATTTCCTTTCTTGGTGATAACTACACTCCAGGGTGTACCGTTTCCACCAGTGGCTTGACCATTCAGTAAATCAGCTTGAATCTTACTATCATATTTTCCACTATTTAAACAGGTATTGAAGCTGGCGACATCCAATCCGACATATTCAGCAATTTTTGGCAATTCCGCTGGATCCAGACCATTATTGGCTGGAGTAATTCCATATATTCTATCGGTATATTCCCAGAACTTATCATTTCCACCCAATTCATTAGCACATTCTAAGGCGACCGCTTCAGTCCTTGCCTTAGAATGGAGTTGATCAATTGGATTATGTCGATAAACCCAAGCCACCTTTCCGTCCTTACCATATTCATCTATCACTTGCTTCATCGTCTCATGAAAACGTCCACAGTAGGGACACTCTGTATCAGAGTATTCCACAATAATAATATCGGCATTTGGATTACCACGAATATGATCGTCAGCTGATATTGGTCTAACTTGATCAAGACTTGATATTTGAGCCACTGGTTGAACTGCCGCTGGGCCCTCTACTTTTTTTCCATCACTAAAATACATCGCCCCCGCAATTACTAAACCAGCAATTATGATCGCAATCGGTGTTGAATAATTTGTTTTGTTTTCCATTTTTTCTTAGAAGGTAAGTATAGTTTAAATTAAAAAATTTATACTATACTTACCTTCCTAATTAATTAATAATAAACTAAGTATAACATATCACTTCGCTAATTTCAAAAACAAAACTAGCTACGTGTTGCGAGTACTAATCAAAGAATACACCTAAATAATTATTTATTGTTCTTTGATCCATATCATAGAAATTCTTCTTTAAACGATGTAAACGATAGGCTAAATCCTCACCCACAAAACGCCAATGCCAAGGCTCATAAATATAATAGGAATTACCCTTAGGATAGGAAAGAATAAAGCCAAATTTATAGGCATTATCCACCAACCAAGAATAGGCCGGCGTCTGATCAAAAGTATCATAATTATCCTTAAGAACGGAATTGGTGAAATCAAGCGTTGTTCCTAACTGATGTTCAGAATAGCCTTGATCAGCGGAAAATTGATTAGCCGTACCAGCGCCATAAATTATTTGATAGGTGGATTTCAAGCTAGCCTGAGTATCAAAAGATCGATAAGCGGAAATAATTTTAATATCAATATTATCATCGTCAGCCGCTTGAAGCATTGATTCTAAATGCGGATAAATATTTGATAAAACTTCATATTTAGTTTTATTATCCCAACTATAGCCTTTTGATATAGTAGTCAAATCTTCTGGTGAATAATTTTCATTTAAGAAAAATACTTTAGAATACTTTTGTAATAATTGTGGGTCCACCTTACTTAATTTATCTAGAGCCTCAGCCGTATCCGCCACCTGCCCCACCTGATCTAATAAATCACTAGTTTGATTCATTTGTTCTTGCACTGTGCTACTTAAAAGATTATTTTGATCCACAATATCGGCAATTTGGGTTTGTAAACCATTAATTGCCTCAGTAAAAATAGACGTAGTAGAGGCCAGTTTTTCTGTCTGAATAGTCAATTGTTGATTGAGTTCAGATCGACGATATTCACCATAAAAGACTACCCCAGCAATGATACCGGCAAAACAAAGCAAATAGAACGTAATCCAAATATGATGCTTACTAAAAACCCTATGTATTATTTCTTTCATATCGGCATTATACCGCCTTTAAAGTAGCAAAACAAGGTGATAATTTTCTCCACAGTTTAGTCACAGTTTGTCCATTTTTGGCAATTTGGGGATTTTAAAATTACTATGCTAGAATACGCTCATGAATCAACAAATAGTTAAAAAAACTACCACGCGAATTCCACCAAATAATATTGATTCCGAGCGTGCCTTGCTTGGTTCCATTATGCTACGACCGGAGGCCATCCATGAAATTATGGACATTATAAAAGCCGACGCTTTTTATGCGGAAAAACATCGCATTATTTTCCAATCAATGACCGAAATTTTTCAAAGAAATGAACCTATTGACTTACTTACCATATCCGCTCGCCTGACCGAAAAAAATCAATTGGAACAAATTGGTGGTACAAATTACTTAACAGAACTGGTGAATTTAGTTCCCTCTTCTGCCAATGCCGAACATTATGCGGAAATAGTGCAGAAGAAATTTATCATGCGACAGCTGATAGAGGCCTCGGAACATATTTCCCTGCTTGGTTATGAGGAGGCAGAAGATTTGAGCACCCTTTTGGATCTAGCAGAAAAAAAGATTTATGAAGTCACCCAAGGAAAAACATCTAATAAATTTGTCGAGCTTAAAGATATTTTAGCCGAGGCCTGGGAAAGAGCTGACAAACTACATAAAAGCAAAGACGAGCTCCGCGGTATTCCGACTGGTTTTCGAGATTTAGATGCTAAACTCTCTGGCCTACAGAAATCTGACTTAATTATTCTAGCCGCTCGTCCATCTATGGGAAAAACTTCCTTAGCTTTAGATATTGCCCGTCAGGCAGCTATCAAACACAATGTACCCGTCGCTATTTTCTCATTGGAAATGTCTAATCAGCAATTAGTGGATAGAATGATCGCAGCTGAATCAAAAATTGATGCCTGGAAATTACGAACTGGTAAATTAACCCTGGATAGTGAGTTTGATCGTATTCGAGATTCCCTGGACCCATTATCCAAGGCGCCGATTTTTGTTGACGATCAACCGGCCAATAATATCCTCAAAATGCGCGGTGTGGTGCGCCGATTAAAAAATGAGAAAGGGATCGGTCTCGTGGTGGTAGATTACCTCCAATTAATGGCCCCAGTGCAAAATAAGAATAATGACAATATGGTCCAACAAATCACCGAGATTTCTCGCTCCCTGAAGCATCTGGCTCGTGAATTTGACGTGCCAGTGCTCGCTCTGTCCCAACTATCCCGTGCCGTGGAACAACGTGGTGGCCGTCCCCGCCTATCGGACCTACGTGATTCTGGTTCTATTGAACAGGATGCCGATGTAGTGATGTTTATTCATAGTGAGGACCGCTATAAGGATGAAAGCGAACATACCAATATCACTGAAATCCTAATTGAAAAACATCGAAATGGACCAACCGGTAAGGTGGAATTGTTCTTTGATAAGAGCAAATCCAGTTTCTTAGATATAGACAAGAATTCTGATTTTAAGGATTTTGATAATACCAATGAATCCAATTGATAAATTAACTGAAATATTTAGGACCTTCCCGGGTATTGGCCCCAGACAGGCTAAGCGTTTTGTCTATTTTTTGCTAACTAGAAATAAAAATTACATAAAAGAATTCACCAATCTAATAGAGGAATTACAAAAAGAGATTCAGATTTGCTCGGAATGTTTCCAATATTTTACTAAAGGCAAACAGACCAGTTTAATCTGCCCAATTTGCCAAAGTAGGAATCGTGATGAAAATGTTTTAATGATAGTCGCGCGAGATATTGATTTAGAAAATATTGAAAAAAGCCATTCGTTTAATGGTAAGTATTTTGTTTTAGGTGGCACTGTTCCCATATTAGATAAAAATCCGGAAAATCGAATTCACTTGAAGGAATTAATCACTACAATAGAAAGAAAATCAACACAAAAAAATCTTCAAGGTGAGACCTTGAAGGAAATCATTTTAGGCTTTAGCATAAATCCTGAAAGTGAATATACAGAAAATATTGTTATTGAATCTTTGAAACCACTGATTAATAAATATAATTTAAAAATCTCCCATTTGGGCCGCGGACTCTCCACCGGCACCGAATTGGAATACTCCGACGCCGATACTATTAAGAGCGCCTTGGAGAATAGGAAGTAAAATATGGCCTCGCCTAAATCCTCCCCCAAGGGAAGGACTTCAGAAAACCCCTTCCTTGGGAAGGGGTAGTGGTAGGCTTTACTTTTTTATGGAGGCCTTGATGAAAGCGATGAATAGAGGATGGGGGGAGAGAGGACGGGCGAGAAATTCTGGATGGAATTGGGTACCAAGGAAGAATGGGTGTACCTTTTTTGGTAATTCAGCTATTTCCATCAATATACCATCCGGTGATTTACCAGAAAAGACCAAACCTGCCTGCACTAATTTTTCAATATATAGTGGATTCACCTCATAACGATGACGATGTCTTTCAATAACGGCATCTTGTTTGTAAGCATTATAGGCGACACTGTCTCTGCTTAATATGGCTTCATAAGCGCCTAGTCTCATACTATTTCCATAATTATTCTCGGCTAATTTCCTCTTCTGATCCGGCATGATATCAATCACTAAATTTTTGGAATTTTTATCAATTTCCGCCGTATTAGCATCCTTTAATTTCAGAACATTCCTAGCATATTCTATTACTAAAAGTTGCATCCCATAGCAAAGCCCAAAATATGGGATCTTATTTTCTCGCGCATAGCGAATAACAGAGATTACTCCTTCAATACCAGTGGCACCAAAGCCACCAGGTACCAAAATCCCATCGTATTTTTTTAAATCAATCAGCTTCTTTTTATTATCTTCAAAAGTTTTAGAACCAATATAATGTAATTTAATTTTATGATTTAATTTATAGGCCGAATACTTCAAAGCTTCCAGAACGGATATATAGACATCAGAGAGAATAAAATCCCCAGAATTAAAATACTTACCCACCACAGCGATATTAACTTCCTTATTTACTGCCTTGGATCTTTTAACAAATGTCTTCCAGGGACCAAAATCCGCTAGCCTGTTTTTTAAATTTAATTTAAGAACATTACATAAAACGCTACTTAGATTATCTCGCTCAAAATTAATCGGCACATCATAAATACTTTCCACATCTGGTGCTGAAATCACCCCTTCAGCTGGTATATTACAAAACATGGCAATTTTATCCTTTCGCTTCTGATCCAAAGGTGCTGACGATCGGGCAATGATCACATCAGTCTGAATACCAGCGCTATTCAAGGTGCGAGAAGCATATTGAGTGGGTTTAGTTTTCATCTCGCCAATTTTAGATGGTATGGGCAAATAACTCACCATCACAAAAGCCACATCATCACGGCTTCGGCTTTTCATCATACGAGCCGCCTCTAGAAAAAGCATATTTTGATACTCACCAATAGTACCGCCAATTTCAATAATGGTAATATCAGAATTGGCTTTTTCGGAAGCTAATTCAATTCGCCTAATTATTTCAAAAGGAATATCCGGTACTACTTCAACATTTTTTCCTTTATATTCTAAATTCCTTTCCTTACGAATTACCTCTTGATAGACCCGACCTGTTGTCATATAATTTATTCGCGATAAAGTAATATTCAAAAAGCGCTCATAATTACCCATATCCTGATCGCATTCATCACCATCCTCTAAGACAAATACTTCCCCATGCTCGGTGGGATTCATCGTTCCGGCATCCACATTAATATAGGGATCCACCTTAATCATTGTGACTTTAAAGCCACGGGCCTTCAAAATAGCACCAATGGAAGAAGCAGCGATGCCCTTACCTACCCCGGACATTACCCCACCAGTTACAAAAATGTATTTATGTTTTTTCATTTGATAATGTTAATAATTAATAACTAGTAAAACAAAAAATTAGTATTATGTTTCAGGAGACTTGGGAGCGCGACTGGCGCGAGCACGAGGAATTTTTTAGCAAAAAAATATCCGTGCTCCAGAAATATAATACTAATTTTTTGTTACTCATAATTTTAAAGAAAAAACCGCCTTTTCGGGGGCGGTTCTACTTAATCGAATCTATTTTGACTTGAAAGAAGGGCTGGCGGTGACCGTTTTTCTTGAAGTATCGGCTCTTTTGTTTGTAATGGATGACCGTAATTTTCTGGGCTCGGCCAATCTTCTCTAAAGTGCCATTTACAGCTGCCCCTTTAATTGTCGGTGTGCCAATGGTAGTATCTTTACCATTATCCACAAGTAAAACCTGATCAAAAGTCAGCTTATCACCTTCCTTATATTCGCCGGTGATTTTCTCAATCTTAACAGTATCGCCCACGGCGACTTTATACTGCTTTCCACCGGTTTTTATCACAGCAAATTCCATACCGTGTATATTACACGAAATTGCTAGAAATGCAAGGCACAAGCTGGATAATGCTTTTTCGTGCCTTACGGACTGAGCTTTCTAGTAAGAAAGCGAGGGAGTAGAGAAATAATTTTGTGACGACAAAATTATTATCGTGCAAAGAAAAAGTATTATCCAGCTTGTGCCGAACTACTCCTCTATTTCTGGCTTTTCTAATTCCAATGGTTCATAGCCGAGTTCTTTTTCCCCTTCCGTGATCCGGACAATATCCTTATCAATTTTCTTGAATTCCTTGCCCCCGTCCATATATTGAGTCACAACAGTCGAAAGAGATTTCCCCAACTTGTCATACTTCTCCGCATACTTTTTCAAATGCACGGTCAATTCCCCCACCCGCTTTACAATATCCTTAGCTGACTCTTCAATCTGCATAGCCTTTAAACCTTGGAGCACGGTCTGCAAATAGGCTAAAAATGAGGTTGGTGACACAATTATTACCTTATATTTAGAAGCGGCCCGCTGAATCAAACTTTCCGTTTCTTCCTTCAGCGCCCCGATTTTATTAATCAACAAATCATAATAAATAGCCTCATGGGGAATAAACATAAAAGCAAAATCCATAGTCCCCTTGCCCGGCTGAATATATTTGGCGGTCTCAGTAATTCTATTTTTCAAATCATTCACAAAAAGTTTTTCCAGCTTTTCCTTTTCGACCGGATCCTTTTGTTCAATTATTTTATTATAATTTTCCAGAGAGAATTTGGAATCCACCGGAATAATTTTTTCTTTAACAAAAACTACAGCATCGGGAATCAAATCATTGCCTTCCTCATCCTTACCTAATTTATATTGCATTTCAAAACTGCCTGGTGGTAAAACATTTTTCAATAATGTCTCCAAGTAATATTCACCCAAAATACCTCGCTGTTTGGGATTCTTCAAGATATCTTGTAATGACTGAAGTTGATCGGTAAATGACACCACCTGCTTATTAGTCTCATCCAACTTGGTTAGACCTTGAGTCACATCCTTGATTAATTTAGCGGATTCACTGAATTGATTTCTGACCGACTCATTCATATGTTTGCTATTCTCACTAATCTTATTATCCATAGTCCGAGACAATTCATTTATTTGCTGTAAAATGAGATTCAAGCCCACTTCATCCTTCTTTTCCTCTGGTTCCTTTTTCTTTAAATTAAGCCAAATTAGAACGCTGAGAGCTACTAAGACCAGGACCAAAATAATAATTAAAGTAATTTCCATAGATACAATTCTAGCATATTTTATGATACAATGCAGGAATATTAGTTTAGAATAAATATAAATATGAGCTTACATAAAGATATACATGCCAAAATAAAGGAGGCCATGATCGCTAAGGATACCGTCAGACTGACAGTGCTTCGCGGACTGGTTTCGGCTTTTACTAATGAATTGATAGCTAAGGGTAAAAAACCACAAGAGGAATTGCCTGATGATGACGCTATTTCAGTTATTAAAAGAGCCGTCAAACAAAGAAAAGATTCTATTGAGCAATTTACCAAGGGGAATAGAATGGATTTAGTGGAAACAGAAACTGCTGAATTAAAAATACTGGAAACTTTTCTACCACAAACGATGAGTAAGGAAGAGATCAAAAAGATAGCTGAAACTAAAAAAGCCGAACTAAAAATTACAGACAAAGCTGGAATGGGTAAATTTATGGGTGTGCTAATGAAGGAATTAAAAGGCCAGGCTGATGGTAATGATGTTAAGGAAGTAGTGGAAAGTCTTTTTTAATACTTGACAAGTAATAATTAAGTGCGGTATAATACTAATGGAGAATTTAGTGTTCTTTTCAAATGCATCATAGGAGGATTAAACCATGAGAGATAAGATTTCGGATGCCACTCTCCTCAGAGAGTGTGTGGAGGAATGCGCATTAGAGCGGAAACAGAATCCGCGTTCAGTTGCTGTGTATTCACCAATCAATCGCGTGTTTGAGCGACATGGTGTGAAGGACAGTGGCTTAGCATTACGCTTTTCCTCAATCATTTCCAGGAAAAGAAAGCATCTAGAAAAACAATATCACCCTAGAGATCCAAAACCTAGAGTGAGCAAGTTATGGTACACAACACACAGCACAATGTCCTAACCTCCCCGCCTCCAAGACGCTCCCGCTATTTTTTCCAGTAGCCGAGCGTCTTTTTTAATACTTGACAAAGTATTTATCGCTTTATACAATTGAGACAGATTTGTTCTCCTATAACTACGTCAAAACTTGGAGGTGTTTATGAAAATAAGCAATGAGCGAAGAATGGCACTGATCAAAGAGGGTGAACGACTTCATCAAGAACAGAAGGACATACTTTTTCTCAATCGTAATTTGTATACCTATCACTATTACGCAATTGTACTCCTTCTGCGTAATGAGAAAGGAGGCTTTGACAGTGATGACATCATACTACTGGCTCGAGATCTCTACGCAAGAGGTTGGGGTTCTACAGCGATTCTCAAGGTCGGAGACTTTGAGCCAAGACGAATTCACCCGCCACCAGCAGACTGTCCAAGGCGTAGAAAAACTGATATCAAGTCAGAAAAGTTTGATGATCAGTTTATATAAAGA
>CAZIYU010000024.1:0-8850 GCA_964543595.1 uncultured Candidatus Saccharibacteria bacterium
CCAAGAGAATGATTTACAAAAAAGCAATTAGAATTGGGCGTGAACATATTGGTGCCTTAGTAAACACCCTGGCGATCGCATATGTTGGTATTTCACTTCCACTAATACTCTTATTATCTCAAATCTCGACGGATAGTATTTTAGTAACCCTAAATCGAGAGATTTTCTCTGCTGAAATTGTGCGTATTGTAATTAGTAGTATTGGTCTTATTTTAGCTGTACCAGTAACTACCCTTGTTTCCGTTTGGTTATTAGGCAGGGATAAATCATAAAGATGTTACAGTTAGCTGTAACTTTATACCTTAGGATGTGTCACTTTTGTCACTTTTTGGTCTGCACGAGATGCGTCGATGTGATATACTAAAATCTAACAAAATAGCCTTACTGGGTAATGAACAAAAAGGTTCTAACTCGAGACGGCCCGCTAATAAAATTTAAAATAAAAAATAAGGTCTCCACGGGGGAGACCTTAAACGGGTGGATATGTAGTGATTAAGAAGACCAACAAACAGCTGGCATTATAATTGGTCTTATCGACCTGCCTGGCTGGTGAGTCAGAAATCAACACTGGATTCACCCTTTTTCTATTATACCATATCTTGATTTTTACTGCAAGTGTTAATTTTTCTTTAAAAATTATGGTATAATAACAAGTATGGAAGAACAAACAGATTTTTTTGATAAATTAGAAAATAATTCGGTGAAGGAGAATGATAAGTTAGAAAAAGTTCTTGAGGGTAAACCTGTTGATGGTAAACCTGGAGTTTTTGAAGATGAAATGGGTGATGAATATACAATTCAGAATGGTATGAAATTTTATCCACCAGATGATGCTGGGGAAGAATTTCATGGGCGAGGGAAGAGAGATGTTAAAAATTAAAGATGAAACAGATTTTAATTATCATTGTGGTTATATTACTTTTTATAATTTCTGGTTTGATTTTTTGGGCTGGTTTAGCGCCGATATCTTTTAATGATTTCTTTTCTGCCTATCCGGAAATCACTGATACCGCTAATCAAATTGGTATTCTAAAAAATAAAGGTGTGGATTCATCGGATAATACGCTATCCGAACCTATTTTAGGAACTACTGGTGAAATAACTATTAAAGGTACAACTTGGAGCGTGGAAATTGCTAATAATGATGCCAGTCGAGCTCAAGGTTTGTCCAACCGTAAGACACTTTTTAATAAAAAAGGTATGCTTTTTGTTTTTGATAAGTTGGCTCAGCAATCTTTTTGGATGAAAGATATGTTAATACCGATTGATATGATATTTTTTGATGATAATTGGAAAATTGTTTTAATTGAATCAGATTTAGACTCTAATAGTTTTCCTAATACCTATGGTGGCGCAGTCAAATCGCAATACGTGCTGGAAACCAATGCCAATGAGGCCAATATCTATAATTTACAGGTTGGGGACCAGGCTATTTTCCTGAACAAATAAATTTTTTAGAATCCAAGCCCTCAATCGTCTTATAATATAGGCAATTTTTGTCAGTCCGCTTTACACTACGGCTTTTTTAGTTTTCTTTGCTGATTTTTTCGTTTTTCCTATTCTTTTGTGGACAGAATTAGTGTAAAATTAGACTAACTTAAAATAATATTTAAGATAATTTATCAGAAAAAATAATTCAAGAATAAAAATGGTCAAAAACACAGTGGGCGGTAAAAAAGATGTAAAGTTAGTTAAAAGCATACAAAAAAGAGATGGGACCATTGTCCCTTTTGATCTAGCTAAGATCGTCGGGGCTATTCATAAAGGCATGTTGGTCGTTGGTGAGGGTTCAATTGAAGAAGCAGAGCTAGTAGCCACTAAGGTTTTTGCAGATTTAGTTAGAATTTCTAAAAAATATCCGAATTTTATTCCGACAGTGGAAGGAATTCAAGATTCGGTGGAAAAAGAATTAATTTTGAGTGAATATGTGAAGACCGCCAAGGAATATATTCTTTATCGCGCTAAAAGAAATGAATTAAGAAAAGAAGTCACTATTTCTAAGGAGGTAAAAGATAAAATTGCGGAGAGTAGCAAATATTTTAAGGGTTCTTATCAAGAATTTATTTTCTATCAATTTTATTCCCGCTTTCGTGATGAACTCGGTCGGCGAGAAACTTGGGTGGAAGCCATTGATCGTTTTATGGATTTTATGAAAGAAAAATTGGTTAAGAAATTAACTGAGGTGGAGTATGCCGAAGTTCGTGAATCAATTTTAAAACAAGAAATTTGTCCATCTATGAGATTACTTTGGGCTTCCGGTAAGGCCGCGCGTAATAGTAATGTGACCGCTTACAATTGTGCTTATATTGCCCCAACCTGTTGGCAGGATTTATCAGAGATCATGTATGTTTCAATGTGTGGAGCTGGTTGTGGTTTTTCGGTGGAGCCAGAGAATGTAGAAAAATTTCCCCAGATTCAAAAACAAATTGGTAAAAAAACAAAAAAGATTGTCATTGAGGATAGTAAAGAAGGTTGGGCTAAATCTTTTGTGGAAGCCTGTACGGTTTGGGAAAATGGTGAAGATGCCGAGTTAGATTATTCCAAGATTCGACCAGCTGGTGCGCGTCTAGCGACCATGGGTGGTCGCGCTTCTGGTCCAGCTCCACTTCAGGAATTAATGCAATTTACCAAACGAAAAATATTATCACGACAAGGGCGCCGTCTGACTACCTTGGACCTTCACGATATTATTTGTCAGATTGGCTTGATTGTGGTGGCTGGTGGTGTGCGTCGTAGTGCTTTGATTTCTTTATCTAATTTGGATGATGCCGAAATGCGTGATGCCAAGAAGGGAACTTTTTGGCAGACTGAAGGTCAACGTTCCATGGCCAATAATTCCGCCGTTTATGAAGTTAAGCCTTCAGCTGATGAATTTTTAAAGGAATGGACCTCTTTGGTGGCTTCGCGAAGCGGTGAGCGAGGTATATTTAATCGGGGTGATTTGGAAAAACAAATTCCTAAGCGTCGTTGGGATAAAATCAAGGATAAAAAGCAGGTAGGAGTGAATCCGTGCGGAGAAATTTATTTGCGTTCCAAGCAATTTTGTAACTTAACCTCTATTGTGGTCCGGCCAAGTGACGATATGAAAAGTATGAAGCGAAAAATGCGTTTGGCGACAATTTTGGGAACCTATCAAGCGACTTTAACTGATTTTCCCTATCTGTCTAAAGAATGGAAAGAAAATTGTGAAGAGGAACAGCTTCTGGGGGTATCTATTACCGGTTATTACGATAATAAAATAGTTCGGGATGATAAAAATTTGGATGCTCTTCGCAATGAGGCTATTATTGTTAATAAAAAATATGCTAAGCGTTTTGGTAAGAATCCCTCAACGGCCATTACTTGTGTAAAACCTCATGGAAATTCCGGACAGCTTTTAGGTGTCGGTTCTGGTATGCATCCGTGGTATGCTAAATATTATATTCGTCGCGTTCGTATTTCGGCTAATGATCCACTTTTGAAATTAGCGCAAGATCAGGGTGTACCAGTTTTGCCGGAAGTTGGTTATTCCACTTCTAATGCTAGTACTATGGTGATGGAATTTCCTTGCCGAGCACCGGAGGGGGCAATTTTGAGTAAAGATGTTAGTGCTTTAACAATGTTGGCTGAATGGCAAAGATTGAAAAAACATTTTACTGAGCATAATCCATCAGTTACTATTTATGTTAATGATAATGAATGGTTAGCGGTGGCAAACTTTGTTTATGAAAATTGGGAGATCGTCGGCGGTCTATCATTCTTACCAAAAAATGATCATGTTTATCAATTGGCTCCTTATGAGGAAATTACCAAAGAACAATATGAGAAAAGATTAAAAGCCTTGGGTCATTTGGATTTTTCTAAATTAATGATTTATGAACAGCAAGATAAAACCACCGGCGCTAAAGAATTAGCTTGTAGTGGGGGAACATGTGAGATCTAAAGGTTTCTTGTCAAAAATTTACTTACAATTATTTCTGTAGTATTTTCTGTAGTATTTTTTTATATCCCAAATTGCAATAATAACACAGCGACCGCTTAGTTATTATTGCAATTAAAAATAGATTAATACATAATAATTTGTATGGGAGAAATGGAAAAAGAAAATAAAAGACAAATTCGGAATACAAAAATACAAGGAGCTATTTTAAAGACTATTGCTGGTGCTGGTTTATTAAGTGTAGCCTTATTAGCACCAAATGCTTTACAAATGTTGAAGGTTTTTGGTCTTGATAAAAAATATTTGAGAAATAAAATAACCACCATAAAAAATTCTAAAGAAAGGCTAATTCATGGTGGACTTGTTGAATGTACACCAGATGGCTTTTTATGTCTCACTAAAAAAGGGAAGTTTTTTCTCAATAGGATTGAGTATAATAATTATAAAATAGACAAACCAAAAAGATGGGATAAAAAATGGCGTATTCTTATTTTTGATATCAAAGAGCAAAACAAACAAATGCGAGATCTAATGAGAAGAAAATTAGGCTTTGTTGGTTTTATTAAATTACAAAATAGCGTTTGGGTATATCCGTATGATTGTGAGGATTTTATCAATCTTCTCAAGGCTGATCTTTCTATGGGAAGTGAAGTTTTGTATATTATTGCTGAGAAAATAGAGAACGAGGTAATTTTACTTAAAGAATTTAAATTGAAGAAATGATTTTTTCAAAAGCACCCATTTTTTGGGATTTTAATATGCAATAATAACTAAGCGACCGCTGTCTTATTATTGCATAAGAGTTAAGGGTAGTGAAGAAAGAAAAGGGAAAAAAGGGAGGGGAGAGAAAAAGGAAAAAATAAAAAAAAGAGGGCTGTTTTTCAAAATTAGTTTATGATATTATATCCTTATAAAGACAAATGAAAATTAAAGTAGTAAAAGACCAAATATCTACGGACGAGCTCAAGACAATAGGTCGGGAGTTTTATAATTCAATGATAAAGGGCGTGGTGGATATTGAAAGAGAGATTATTGCTTTTGGTGGCGAATATCATATTGATGCTAATTTAGTCTTGATTGAAGAAGGATCCAAACAAAATCATGTTTGGGGTTTTAACATTATCTTTGAAAGAGATAGGGATTCTTGGATTGAATATATCTCCCTCATTAATATTCGTCCTCAAGCTGGTAATATGAATATGGAAGTACAAGATAATATTATAAAAGAAAAGATGAAAAAAATAATTAATTCTAAAATAAAATGAGAGAAAGAAATTCATTATTCTTGATGGCAAATTTAGGCTCGGAAGTATCAAAAATTATTTCAGCAAAAAATCGGAATGATACAGAACTTTTGAATACTTATTTAATACAGGCTGAGAAAATTCTGGCAGAAATAATAATGATGCCGGATATGAAAGACAGGCTCCCAGAAATGAGAATTCTTTCAGATGTCATTAAAGATATTTCTAAACAAAAACCAATTCTAAATATTTCTTCTGTAAATATTACTTCATATTTTATGCCATTTGTTATTAGATTAATGTCCTCGTAATGATAGAAACTCGAAACCCCGCTTGCGTAGGGCTTCTCGAAGCCTTTCGGCACTTTGTAACATAAGTACAGCAAATGTTAAAAACAAGTCAAGGACAAAATAAAATAGAAAATAACCAGCCGAAATTTGACCAAAATCAAAAGTCAGATTTCGGCTGGTTACAAAACCAAGGTCAGACCTTAAATCGGAAAAAAGGTCTGACCTTGGTTTTGGTTGGTTTATTTTTTTACCCTCTTCTTTTTTGTTTTCTCTAATAGCGCCTCGGCCGCCGATCGTTATTGGGTGGGAAGTGCTGATGCTAGTACTAATACCACTGCTAGTTGGTCTGCTTCTTCTGGTGGGGCGTCTGGCGCCTCTATTCCTGGTACTTCTGATACGGCCATCTGGGATGGTGGTGGCAATACTAATGCTATCATTGATGGCGCTACTTTAAATGTGGCTAATATTTGGATTAAATCTACCTATACTCATACTGTTACTCAGAATATTGCGGTAATTATTGCCGGTAATTTTACTGACTCTGGATCAGATACTGCCTCTTGGGCTACCGGCACCAGTGGTACAATAACTTTTACTGGTAGTAATATAGACACAATTCTTTCTTGCACCGGCACCTTACCGGGAACGGTGGTTATAACTAAAGGAACCTGGGACAGAGCCTTTACCCTAGGCTCTGGCTGTACCATTAATCTTGGTGCAAGTCCGACTTCATCTTCAGCTGCTTATTATTATAGTAGTATTTTAACAAATAATGGAACAATAGTAATTGCTTCTGGAACCTGGACTGTTAATTTTTATTTTCTACAAAATAACGGAACCATTACACATAATGGAACTGGTCTTACTACCATTGGAGCATTTACCAATGTCGGTACCACTACTTTTTCTAGTGGAACAACTTTTACTGTTGCAAATAATTTAGTAAATTCTGGTACTATTATTTATGGTGGTTCTGCTATGACTATTGGTGGCAACCTTAATGTCACAACAGGGACTTTTGACACTACCGGGAAGACAATTACTTTTACTGGTACAAATGCTGATACTACTCTTTCTTGTACTGGAACATTACCTGGTACTGTGGTTATAAATAAAGGTACTTGGGACAGAGCCTTTACCCTAGGCTCTGGCTGTACCATTAATCTTGGTGCTAGTCCAACCTCTAATTTTGCTATATATAATGGAGGTAGTATTTTAACAAATAATGGAACAATAGTAATTGCTTCTGGAACCTGGACTGTGACAGGTGGTTCACTGACTAATAATGGGACTATTACCCACAATGGAACAGGATTAAGTATTGCTAGAAATTTTACTAATACTGGGACAACAACCGCTTCTAGTCTGACTACTTTTAGTGTCTCTTTGGCTTTTTCCAATACCAGATCGATTACTTTAGGGGCCTCCACCGCTAGTACTTTTACTACCAGCTTTAGCAATACCGGCACCATTACCGGAATCTCCACTATGACGGTTGGAACCAGTTTTTCTAATACTGGGACAATTATAAATAGTTCCAATGTATCGGTGGGAACGACTTTTGCCAATAGCGGCACATGGGATTTAACCAATAAAACAGTGACATTTAATACGGCTGGTGCCAGTACCATTACTGGAAATATGAGTGGTGCTAATTTAGTTTTAAACAAAAGTGGTGCTGCTAATACTTTAGGTTTGCCTGCCACTCTCACAGTAAATAATTTTACTCATACCTTAGGAACACTATCTAATACTGCTACCGTTCTAACCATTAACGGAAATTTGGCTGTCACTCCTGCAGCCGCCACCTATTTTGGTGGGGCCAATATGTCCTTAGTCTTTGCCAGTACCAGTGATCAAACTATTTCTATAACATCTGGTACTATTCCAGAATCCTTGGAAATAAACAAACTATCAGGCAAGGTAACTCTATCAACTAATGTAACAAATGCAGCTAGCAAAGCTTGTACTGTTACGGCTGGCACTTTATTTCTAAACGGAAAATCATTCACCTGTGGTGGGACATTTAGTGTGGCGAGTGGAGCTGAATTACAATTAATTGGTAGTGAATCAACCATTACCACGCCAACCTTAGCTACTAATTCCACAGTGACCTATGTGGGGGATGGAGATAGCGCGGCTGATACTTTTGGTATAAAAGATTTCTCATATTCAAATTTGACTATTAATTCTATTGATAGCGGTGATTCTTTTTCTTCTTCTCTTTCGGTAATTTCATTATCTAAACAAAATAATGCGAGTTATGTATTGGATAAAGGCGTCGCTGGTAAGTTTGACGTAACGCATGTAAGTTATTCAACGGTTTTAAAGGAAGAGGGAACTTATAAAATGTGGTATACCGGACATAATGGGACATCCTGGGCGGGAATTGGTTACGCGACTTCTCCTGATGGTATTAATTGGACAAAGCAAAACTCTGGTAATGCGGTTTTAACTGTGACAGCAGGGAAATTTGACTCTGGTGGTGTAATTAGTCCAACTATTATAAACGATAATGGAACATATAAAATGTGGTATGCAGGTTACAACGGTACTTATTGGGACGGTATTGGTTATGCCACTTCACCTGATGGAATAGCTTGGACTAAACAGAATTCTGGTAACGCTGTAGTTCCTCAAGGGTCAAACCCTTCTTTTGACTACCCTCATATTTATATGCCTAATGTTATAAAGGATGGAGATATTTATAAGATGTGGTATTCAGGCAATAATGGTTCTGTAGTAACAACTGGTTATGCTACTTCGCTTGATGGTATTACTTGGACAAAATATGTAAATAATCCAGTAATGACAAATAGTGCTGGTAAATTTGATTCAACAAATGTTTATACTCCAAATGTTGTTTATGATGGCACAAAATATATTATGTTTTATTCAGGTTATAATGGTACTACATGGAAATGGGACGGTATTGGTTATGCCACTTCACCTGATGGAATAACTTGGACTAAACAGAATTCTGGTAATGCTCTTATTACAAATGGTGTAAATCCAGCCTTTGATTATAATGCTATGTATTCTAATGCTACTATTATTGATAATAATCAGTATATGGTTTGGTATAGTGGACAAGATTCTACAAATATAAGAATTGGTTTAGCCACGACTAGTTCCTTAGTAACATCTTTAAATACTAATATAGCTAATAATTTTTCTATTTTAGCAGGTCTTCTAGGAGATTCTACTTCTCTAAACCTCCTCGGCACCGATCAAACCATTTCCCTAAACGCTAGCACGACAATCGGTACTCTCACCAAAATCTCTACCATCTCAGCAGACACCTTGACTTTTGGTACTACAGGAGAATTAATAATTACCGGCACGACTACTTTGCAGGGGACTACTACCTATTCATTAACTATTGAATCTAGTAGTT
>CAZIYU010000025.1:0-7849 GCA_964543595.1 uncultured Candidatus Saccharibacteria bacterium
GGAGTGGGATAGACTATAATGGTAGGGTATTAAGACGAAAAGGGATCCGAAAGGTGTTAGTGCCTTAGGAGCCCTTTTCTTTTGTATATTCAATATATTTTCTGATATTTATTAGATAATCAAAGAATTCAGATCCAAGATTTTTATAGAGTGAGGAGGCAAATTTTTTATTCGGAAATAAAATTTTTGCAAATTTATTTTTTAGGATGAGAAAGTCTATAAGTTTTCGATAATCACCGTCACCTGAAACTAAAATGATTTTACTGAAATCTTTATTGTCAAGAAGATTCTTCATTACTTCAAAAACAATATCAGTATCAACATTTCCTTTTTTCTTGGCCAGCAGTTCTTCATTATGACTTTTAAATATAACTATAAAACCAGCCTTTTGTAGATTATTATATAAATCTTGTTCCTTCTCTGAAATATAACCGAGAAAATAATAAGCCTCCCCTACATTATAATTTTCTTTGAGATATATTCTTAACTTACTGAAATTAATTTTTCAACCATCCTCCATTGTTCCCAGATGTAAATTCTGTCCATCAATAAAGGCTAATCTTTTCATGCGTTAATTATAACACAATATTTTGTATAATCAGATGATATCAATTTAATAATTTATCTAATTATATAATAGTGTCCTAGGGTAGGGGGCCCGCCTTGATGAGTCGGCGAGGCAGGTAGAATCACTTTACTAAATAAGCCCATTTAGATAGATTCGGTACATACGGAATCACCTCACTCTTCATTACCCTAATTACACTGTTTTGCTCCAGCATTTTAGCAGAATGCCCAAAATGAAGGCCTAGTTTAAAGGGTTTGCCAAAATTCCACCTTGGTCAGAAAAATGCTTGACAGCAAATAGTTATGGGTATATACTCAATATAGATAGTTAATAAAGGTCGAACTATCAATTTATAAATTTCATTAATTAAATAAAATTATGCCTAATTTAGATAAAACTGGTCCACGAGGTGAAGGACCAAGGACGGGTCGGGGAATGGGAGATTGTTCAGGCGCCGGTGGTACCGGACGAGGGTTTGGTCGTTTTTGCTCAGGCTGTCCTTTTTGTGGTAATCAAACAGTAAATAAAGAAGACAGAAAACAGATTTTGGAAGAAGAGAAGAAGTTGATAGAGGAAGAGCTTAAGGATTTGTCATAATATAAATATATGCCAAGACCAAATTTATGTTTTTGTCGGGGGATAAAATTTGAACCGAATGTTGTTTATTTTAAACCGCAGGGAGTACCTTTGCGGGATTTAGAGGTGATAGAAATCTCTATGGAAGAAATAGAGGCTTATCGCTTACGTCATATTGATGATTTGGAACAAAAAGAGGCGGCCAAAAAAATGAAAGCCACACCTAGTACTTACCAAAGAATACTATATTCAGCTTATAAAAAAATTGCTGAGGCTTTGGTAAATGGTAAGGCGATTAAAATTATCAGACATAAATAGCCCGAGGATACTTATTACAACACATTTTTTTGAAAGAAAAACACGTCTCATCTAGTACTATAGGTAGAGGGTCGATAATATTAGATGTTAATTAAAATAATTATATGACAAAGGCAAGAAAAATGGTAATGAGTCTAGGGGCTTTGGCTTTAATCCTCGGTATGGCTGGCACATTTATTGGTTCAGTGGAAGCTTTTAGAGGCGATCCAAATGTTAAAGGACCAAATTGTACGACAGAGCTTCATACCGCAATGCAAAATGCTTTAGAGAATAATGATTATATGGCTTGGAAGGAATTAGTGCCAAATAAGAACGCTAGAGTTCTCCAGGTTATAAATCAGGATAATTTTGCGAAGTTTGCGGAGGCCTATAGATTAGCCAAGAGTGGTGATCTAACTGGAGCTAAAGCCATTCGTGATGAACTCGGTCTGGGGCCACGAAATTTACCAGGTTGGGGGATGAGAGGAAATATGGGGAGTCTGGGGAGAGGGATGAACCATAAATAGCCTAAAAAAACATACCATTCTACTTTTTGTAGAATGGTATGTTGAGGTATCAAAATTTGATATTATATGAATATGATTGATAATACTAAAATGTCAGATGAAGAGATTATTGAGAAAATTAGGTCATCTGACACTGACCTCTATGCTATTATTATTGAACGTTATCAGCCGAAATTAATTTGCTATGCCAATAATATTGTTAAAGATCAAGACCAGGCAGTGGATATAATTCAGGAAACATTTATCAAGGCCTTTGTAAATTTAAATAGTTTTAATAGTAAAAAGAAATTCTCAAGTTGGATTTATCGTATAGCCCATAATGAGGCTATGGATACAATAAAAAAATATAATAAGGAAGTTAAGTTACCAGATGATTTTGATTTTGAAAGTGATGAGGATAGTGAAAAAGATTTTGAAAAAAAAGAAATTAGGGAAAAAATTGAAAAATGTTTAAAAGAAATTCCAATATTGTATTCTGAACCGCTCTCCTTGTTTTATATTGATGAAAAGTCTTATGAAGAGATTAGTGATGTGTTGAGGATTCCGATGGGGACTGTGGCTATCCGAATTAGTAGAGCTAAAAAATTAATTAAAAAAATATGTCAGAAGATATAAAAAATATTGCGGGAAATATATTAAGACAAATTCATCAGGGTAAGATTAAGATGAAACCTAGGGCATTTTTTATTCTTGGTTCCACTATTACTTTTATTGGTTTAATTTTAACAATTTTTGTTTCTACTTTTTTATTGGGTTTAATTAAATTTTCTTTACGGGCTCATGGCCCAATGGCTGATTATCGGCTGGATCAGATGTTGATGAATTTTCCCTGGTTAACCTTAGTTTTAGCTGTTCTCGGCTTAGTAATTGGTATTTGGTTGATTCGACAATATGATTTTTCCTATAAAGTGAAGCCCTGGATTGTCATGGTGTCATTTATTATAGCCATAATTATTGCGGGTGTTTTAATTGATACCATTGGTATCAATGACAAATTATTGGAGCGCGGTCCAGTTAAGGGTATAATGCGAAAATATACTAGGGAAATGGAAGCGCCGATGTTTTTACCACCACCGTTGATGTTTAATCAGAGATAATTACTAATAATATATGAGAAAAAATTTATTAAATATAAAGAATTATATTTTAGAACATAAATTTATAAGCTTAATTGTCCTGATTGTTATAATCGTCATTGTTTATTGGATTATTAAATCTAGTAGTTCAGCCACTGGCCCTTCCTATATTATCAGACAAGTTAAACGAGATACCATTGTCAATTCGGTCAGTGGCAGTGGACAGGTTTCGGCTCAAAGTCAAGTAGATTTGAAAACTAAAGCCGCCGGTGATATTACCTATTTGAATGTTAAGGTTGGTCAGGAAGTGAAGCCTTGGACCTATTTAGCCCAAATAGATAGTGGCGATGCTGCCTATAATTTGGAAAGTGCTCAGATTGCCTATGATGATTTAGTCACCATTGATCCCAATGATTTGCAAAAGGCTGAAGATAATCTGACTGATGCTAATAAGGAAATAGAGACGGCTTATGATCAGGCTGAGATTTCTATTCTAAATAACTCTTCGGATTTAGCTGATAGCCTAGAGACATTAAGCAGTTTGTTGGACGGTTATTTAAGTGATAGCAAAACTGGTTTAAGTTCAACAGAAAAAGATTATATTAAAAATGTGTCGGAGCAATATTATTTAGCTGATAAGGCTCTGAAGGCATTTTCAAAAAAATATCGAACTATTACGGATAAATCAGACCATAACACAATTGAGTCATTGATTTCTGATTTGAAATCGATTTCCACTCTGACCCTTCAAGCTTCTAAATCAGCGAAGGAAACTGTAGTCTATTTGCGAGATCGAGAAGATGATTCATCAACAGCTGATGCTGACTATGCTACCGTAAACAGTTTAGTTAATTCAGTTAATTCCATTGTGGCTGATTTGTCCTCAGTTAGTGATGATATTATAACTGGCAGTAGAAATCTTAAAGATACTCAAACTGCTCTAGCAGATTTGCAAGATGGGCCGGATGTTTTGGATCTTCGTTCTCAGGAATTAGCTTTGAAACAAAAAAAAGATGCTCTAGCTGATTATTCGGTGGTGGCGCCATTTGCCGGTATAATTGCTTCGGTGGCGGATATTAATGTTGGTGATAATGTCAGTAGTGGCACAACTATCGCCACTCTCATTACTAAACAAAAAATTGCTGAGATTTCCCTTAATGAAATTGATGCGGCTAAAATTCAGGTTGGACAAAAAGCGAATTTAACCTTTGATGCTTTTGAGGGATTGAATATTGTTGGTACGGTATCGGAAATTAATTTAATTGGAACTGTTTCCCAGGGAGTAGTTAGTTATACTGTTAAAATTAGTTTTGATACTCAAGATGATCGAATTAAGGCGGGCATGAGTGTTAGTACTTCAATTATTACCGAAGCTAAGATAGATGTTTTGACCGTACCGAATAGTGCCATAAAATCTCAAGGAGAAATATATTATGTAGAGATTCCCGGTGCTACGGCCACGGATTTACCGATTCAACAAACGGTAACCATTGGTATGTCCAATGATACGATGACTGAGATAATTAGTGGTTTGACAGAAGGCGATTTAATCATAACTAAAACCACAATCGGTACGGCAGTTCAGACAGCCACAGCCAAGACCCCATCAATTTCTAATATCTTAGGTGGTGGTGGTAATCGTATGGCCAGATAAAATTACATGATTGAAATAAAAAACATTACCAAAACCTATCATACCGGTGACATTGCTCTGAATGCCTTGAAGTCTGTGGATTTTAAAATCGACGATGGGGAATTCGTAGCAATTATGGGGCCATCAGGTTCCGGTAAATCAACCCTGATGCATATTCTGGGTGCTCTAGATACACCTAGCTCTGGAAAATATTTTTTGGATGGTAAGGATGTTTCAAAGTTTAGTGACGATGAATTAGCTGATATTCGTAAGGATAAAATTGGTTTTGTTTTTCAGTCCTTTAATCTTTTACCCAGAACTACTGTTTTAAGAAATGTCATGTTACCGCTGATATATGATGGCATACCAAAGGAGGAAAGGGAAAGACGAGCCACTGAAGCTTTAAAAGCCGCCGGTTTAGATGAGGGCCATTTTCAACATAAATCCAATGAATTATCTGGTGGTCAGATTCAGCGAGTAGCCATTGCTCGGGCCTTGGTGAATAATCCAGCGATTATTCTGGCTGATGAACCAACGGGGAATCTAGACACCAAAACTGGCGAAATTGTTCTTGGAACATTTCAAAAATTAAATAAGGAACATTGTCGAACAATTATTTTAATTACTCACGAAAATGAAGTGGCGGAACATGCGGAAAGAATTATTCATATTCGGGATGGTGAAATTGTATCCGATAGTAAAAGTCATAACCGACGGATTATTAATCCGTCCTGTGTCGCCGGAATAAATATTAAATAATTATGAAAACAGTTGATATTTTAGAAGAAACATATTCTGCCTTGACCGCGAATAAAGTTCGAACTGGTTTAACTATGCTGGGAATTGTGATCGGTATTGCTTCAGTTATCGCCATGATATCCATTGGTCAAGGGGCGCAAAATTCCATTGAATCTAGTATTCAATCCATCGGTTCAAATTTATTAATGGTAATGCCCGGGGCCCAGCGGACTCCCGGTGTGCAGGTAAATACAGGCCGGGGGACGGCCAGAACGCTTATTACCGAAGATGCTACAGTAATTTTGGCCATTAGCGGTATTAAGGCCGTGGCGCCGGAATTGTCCGGCCGATATCAAGTAACTGCCAAAGGCACCAATACCAATACTTCGGTGGATGGCGTGACGGCCGATTATCCAATGGTCAAGAATTTAAATATTGATGCTGGGAATTTTATAACTGATCAGAATAATAAAAATCTATCTAAGGTAGCAGTGTTAGGTCCAACTGTAAGAGATGATTTATTTGGTGAAGGATCTGATCCTGTTGGCCAAGCCATTAGGATTAATGGTATTGAATTTAAAATAATCGGGGTGACGGCGACAAAGGGTGGCACGGGTTTTGGTAGCCAGGACGATATGATTTTTATTCCGTTAATTACGGCCCAGAGATTTTTGGCTGGTGATAATTATGTGTCCACGATTAATATTCAAGCGGATAGTGCCGATATTATGACGCAGATTCAAACTGATGTTATGGACCTACTTCTGACCAGACATAAAATAAATGATCCCACCTTGGCAGATTTTAATGTGATGAATCAAAGCGATATAATTGCCACGGCTTCCAGTATTACTGATACCTTTACTATTTTTCTAGCCGCCATTGCCGGCATATCATTGCTGGTGGGGGGAATTGGCATTATGAATATGATGCTGACCACAGTGACGGAGCGAACCAAGGAAATTGGTTTACGTAAAGCCATTGGCGCTAAAAGTCGGGATATTAATTTACAATTTTTAATTGAGGCTGTGTCCATGACTTTTGCTGGTGGTTTATTGGGTGTGTTTTTGGGTTGGCTTATCGGTTATGTAATTTCCTCTCTCGGCTTGATTCAAACCAGCATTTCTTTAATGTCGATTTTGTTGGCTTTTGGAGTGTCAGCCGGCATTGGAATTATTTTTGGTTATTATCCAGCTCGACGGGCCTCGAAATTGAATCCGATTGAAGCCCTTCGTTATGAATAAGTCAGACCTGAGTCGTTTTGGAACTTGTTTTTGATATGCTATAATATTAATTAAGTTTTATTAAGAAATAAAATTATGGAAGAACAAGTAGAGAAAAAAATGACCATAGATGAAGCCGTTATAATTATTTAGCAAATGATTACTGAATGTAATACAGAGGTTCAAATAATTATGAATTTTCTGCTTTGCATAAATTGTGGGATCAGGTTGAAAGTAGTGAAATTACACCCGAAATTGCCTCCACCGAGGCTAGAAAAATAAGAAATTCGAAACAAGATTATCATTAATTTAAGTTTCACTATTTGCTATTTTATATAAAATATTGTATTTTATAATTGGAACACAGACCTTTGAAAGGAGGTAGGAATGATACATTATTGGTATGTGGAGTCGTTGGATGATTGGACAAATGAGGTTCTGGGTAAAAATCAGGATTTCATAAGTGATGATCAACTTTTTGATGGAACTAAATGTTCTGATGGGCAGGCACACAGAATGTGGGGCTATAATGATTTTGATCCCGTCCGGAAATTCATCAAAAGTCGGGCTCAGGCTGGCATCAAATTCAACGTTTGGCATCAGTTTGGGAACGGTGTCATCATGCGCTGGAAATTGAATCTGCGCTAAAATTCATGGGAGTGATAAAGGGGGTAGTAATGCGAAGATTTGGAATGTTAATGCTCGCAGTGGTGGCCGTTGGGACGGTGATTGTTGATAAGTCACCTATCGGACCACAACTTTATCCATACCCAATGATAATTGGGATTACTAGCGGAGGAGTTTTTTCAGTCATCTTTTTTTGGCTGAAGCTCATTGATTGAGCTGGGTCAGTAGGTATAGAGGCGTCTTCTTCGGAAGACGCCCTTTTTTAATGTTTTGAACGACTCGACGGCGTTGAGTTGTTTAAAATGGCTTGAAATAATGGTTAAAATATGGTAGATTAGCGGTGATGAATTTTCATATCATCACATTATTTCCGGAAATGTTTGATTCATATATTAATGAGTCGATTTTGGGGCGGGCGCAGAGGGAGAAGAAAATAAAATTTAATTTTTATAATCCTCGCGTCTTCGCGAGTTCCACCGTAGCTTCTGCCAAGAAAGCGAAGGGGGACAAAAAATTTACACCCTACCTTCGGGTAGATGATAAACCTTATGGTGGTGGGGCAGGTATGGTTTTAATGGCCGAAC
>CAZIYU010000026.1:0-7710 GCA_964543595.1 uncultured Candidatus Saccharibacteria bacterium
TTTTAAAATGTCTGGCCTGTGCAACAAGGAAACCCGAGGACTTTTAAAATTAAATGATCACGGTTCTCATAACATTCCCGCATTACCCAACTTCTCCGCTAAACTATCGGCTTCTTTCTCCACTACCCCCTTATAAGATTTCCAAGCTTCCTCATTCCAAATTTCCACCCGATCCTGCACCCCAATCAGAGCTACCTTATTTTTTAAATTAGCTCGCGTCACCAGAAAATCCGGCACCAACATTCGTCCCAGAGCATCCACTTCCACTTCAGTGGCGCTACCAAACATATAACGATTGAAACTTCGATTATCAGCTCGAAGCATATTTGCTTCAGAAAGTTTGGCAGAAATATTTTTCCACTGCGCCATCGTAAAAATAAAAAGACAATTATCTAATCCGGAAGTTAACACAATTTTCTTACCCATTTCCTTACGAAATTTCACCGGCAATGACAGCCTTTTTTTATCATCTATGGTATGTATGTATTCTCCAATTAGCATAATCTTGTTTTTATTTGTTTATCGATTCGTATTATTTGTTCATTCGTATATTCGTTTATACCACTTTATTCCACTTCCCTACTATTTTATAACACTTCATCCCACTCCACAAGCCAAATATCCACCCAGCTGTGGATAACTTTTTATATTTTAGACATAAAAAAGCCTTATATTATAAGGTATTCAACACGCCACTCGACTGTCGTATTGGGTAAAATAAGGGTATTTACCTTCTTACTATTTCTTAGGCTTTAATAATGGGAAAATTTGACAATCCCGACAAGGTTTATCCATTAAGAAACTAAATAAACGTTCGCTGACACCAAAGCCAAATGTTGGAGGCATACCGTGTTCTAGAGCTTCCACAAAATCCACATCATTCATCTGCGCTTCCTCATCTCCCGCCTCGCGCAATTTAGCTTGTTCTGTAAAACGTCCTGCCTGATCAATAGGATCATTTAATTCACTAAAACCCTTACCCATTTCCGAGCCAGCTAAAATTACCTGAAATCTTTCCACCAAATCTGGATTGCTTTCCATCCGCTTAGCTAATGGTTCCATCATTACTGGCACATTGACCAAAAAACCTGGACCAGCAATTTGCTTACGACAATATTTCCATAAATTATCAATAGCTCGAGTCAAATTAAATCCATTCTTACTATCATATTCTACTTTTAATTCTCTCAATTTATTTTCTATGGTTTTCAAATCTGCCTGTAAAATATTTATGCCGGTCATTTTCTCCATGATGGAAACGTAATCATATTTCTCCCACTGACCACTTAAATCAATATCAAAATTCTTTATTTTAAATTTCAAAGTATTAAAGGTTTTTTCAGTAATATATTTATACATCTCTTCCACTAATTTCATCCCGTTCTCATAATCAGAATAGGCTTGATAAAATTCCATATGGGTATAATCCTGCAAATGTTCCGCATCCATTCCTTCATTCCTGAAGACCCGACCAATTTCAAATACTTTTGGAAAACCAGCTACCATCAAACGCTTCAACCAAAGCTCCGGAGAAATTCTTAAATAGACATCTAAATCTAAAGCATTATGATGAGTAATAAAAGGTCGTGCTTCGGCTCCGCCAGGCATATTCTCCAGAATCGGTGTCTCCACTTCCATAAAATTTTTCTGCCCTAAAAATTCCCGCATCGCCGACCAAAATTTAGATCTCTTCTCTACCATTTCCTTCACCTCGGGATTAAATAAAATATCCAAATATCTCTTTCTTAATCTTTCCTCTTCATCCTGTAATCCATCCCATTTGTCAGGTAACGGCCGTAGGCTTTTAGCTAAAATGCTCCAGCATTTCACCTGAATGGTCTGTTGGCCTTTTTTAGTAATAAAAAGGTTTCCAGAGATTTCCACAAAATCACCCATATCCACTGTATTGGCAAATAGATCAAAAATCTCCGCTTCCATTTCATCCTTTTTCAGAAGTCCCTGAAAAACGGCTGTCCCATCATTAATATTGAAAAAGATTATCGCCCCTTGCCCACGAATAGCGGTCACCCGACCAGCCAGAATTAAGCTTTCTTTTTTTGATAGCTTCTCAAATTTTTCTATTATCTCATTTAATGAATATTCACGATTAGTTTTTGCTGGAAAAGGATTGATGCCTTTTTCCTTCAGCATTTTTAACTTTTCTAGTCTAGTATTTCTTATTTCATCAATTGATGCCATGAAGATATAATATCATACTTACTATTCAATCCCAATGATTTTATAGGTCATTGTACCACCAGGAGAATTAAAGGAAAATGATTCACCAATTTTTTTACCAAGGATAGCAGACCCCAATGGACTTCTATTTGATAATTTACCTTGGGCCATATCTGTCTCCTCAGAACCGACAATCTTGAATTTCTTATGTTCCTTATCGCCATGTTTTTCAATAATCACAGCTGAACCAATACGCACATGCTCGCCATGAGCTTCACCAGTCATAATAGTAGCATTCTTCAAAATAGATTCCAGTTTGGCAATTCTATCCTCGATATTAGCCTGCAATTCCCTAGCCTCATGATATTCCGCATTTTCTGATAGGTCTCCTAGGCCCCTAGCATAATCCAGGCTCTCAGCTACCTCCTTCCTCTTAGTCGTCTTCAAATTCTTAAGCTCCGTATTTAATTCCTCAAACTTCTCCTTAGTCAGATACTCTCTTTCTTCTTTCATATGCTTGCCCTGTCAAACTGATTTTTATTTGATTAGGGTAAATTAATTATTAATATTATGCCGTATACTAGCATATTTTCCCTAAAAAACCAAGTTATTGAAAATACTTAGGCTCATTAAGAGCTATAAAATCTAATACCTGACGCATAACAAAAGTAGCCCCAGTGGTATTAGCTACTGGTCCTTTTTCCATAATCACCACAAAAGCATATTTAGGATTTTCATAGGGAAAAAAACCAGTCACCCAGGAATTCACAAATTGTTTATAAACTCCTAATTCCGCCGTTCCAGTTTTAGCAGCCACCGAATAATCACCACTATTAAGTCCTCTAGCCACGCCATAATCTTTTATGACACCGTCCCTCATTCCCTCCTTTACTATTTTTAAATAATTCAGATCCAAATTTAAATCCTTAACTGATGGGCTTTTACCATTTAGTAAAATGGTCGGCTCAATTAATTTTCCGCCATTAGCTAGGACTGACACTGCCCGAACCATTTGCATTGGTGCTACCTGAAAACCATATTGGCCAATTGAAGTATGATAGGTATTTCCCACCCGCCAATCATCGCCAGCAAAATTTACTTTTTTCCATTCTGGGGTTGGCACAATTCCGGCTGGTCCAGCAAAAAATGGTGAGACGATAACTTCACCAAAACCAAACATTTTCATATACTTATCAATATTTACAATCCCTAATCCCTTTTGCTTCTCAAAACCGCCGCCGATTTCATAAAAGTAAACATCAGAAGAAACGGCCACGGCTTTTCTCATATCCACATAACCATGAGCTTTCCAATCCCTAAAAATAGTTGGTTTATCAGGATCATAGGGATTAGGAATAGAAATAGAGCCAGAACTATAAATATTAGTTAAAGGATCAATAATATTTTCACCCAAAGCCCCATAGGCCATATAAGGTTTAACGGTAGAACCTGGTGTATAAAGACCATCAATTACCCGATTGAGAAAAGGATTTTTTTTATCAGTTAAATATTTATTGATCGTTAAAGTATCACTACCGTCTGTCAAAACCTGTAAACTATATTCCGGATAACTAGTTATGACTAAAATTTCACCGGTATTAACATCCATAATCACTCCCGCTCCGCCGTCAAAACCAACTTTTTCAGCTAAGTCTTTAATTTCCTCATACATTTTATGTTGAATATCGGCATCAATGGATAAAACAATATTTTCTCCATCCTGAGCCGGAATCATTATATTCTCTGACTGAGGATTACCTAAAGCATCAACTTCCGTAATCATTGAACCATTTTTACCGGATAAATCCTTATTGTAAAACTCCTCAACTCCTCCCTCTTTACCGGTAAATACTTCAGTATAATAAAAACCAGCCTTATCTTTTTGTGGATATTTTAAATAACCGAGTAAATGAGCAAAACCATCTAACGATATATATTTTCTTAAATCAAATGAATTACTTTCAGAGTTCTCAATATTCCAGGCCAATTTAGTTTCCTGCCGATCGTATATCACTCCCCGTTTGGCAAAAATTAATGAATTACGCAGGCGATTATTTTCACTCATAGTAAAATAATCATTACCTTCTATTATTTGTAAATTAGCGATACGAAATATAAATACAAAAATAATCAAGAGAAAAAAGCTAATTAAAATAAAGATACTACGACGAGGAATAGCTTTCTCTAAACGGCCTTCAAATTGCGAGGTATCAAAATTGGGTAGATTACTAGAGTCAATAAAAATCTCATCGGGGGCAATTTCCTTTGCCCGCTGATCATAATGGACCCTATTCCTCTGCCACCAAAATTTCACCATAGAAGGATTCTACCATATAATCCTAAGATTATTTAGTATATATTTCTAAAAATTCTTTTCTAAACTCCTCAAAATTATCATCTAAAATGGACTGGCGGATTTGTTTGACCAGATTAACGATAAAATGAACATTATGAATAGAGGCTAAAGTACCAGCCAACATTTCTTTCCCTCGAAAAAGATGGGCAATATAGGCTTTGGCATAGTGTTGGCAGGTATAGCAGGAGCAATCATTTTCAATAGGAGTGACGTCCAAGCGAAATTGACTATTTTCAATATGAATTTTACCTGTTTTGGTATAAATTGTCCCATTTCGCCCCAAACGTGTCGGTAGAACACAATCAAAAAGGTCCACTCCATTCTCAATACCCATAAATAAATCCTCTGGTTCACCTATACCTAGAAGGTGACGTGGTTTTTCTGCTGGTAAAATTTCATTAACCCATTTTACGGCTGTGGACATATCTTCCTTAGCAAAGGAACCTCCAATACCAAAACCATCAAACTTTCTCCCTTCAACTTCTATCTCAGAAATAATCTGGGCTGATTTTTTTCGTAAATCCTCATCTCGCCCACCCTGAACAATTCCAAAAAGGGATTGGGGAAAGCTCTTTAAGGTCTCACCTTTTCCGTCGCTTTGCTCCTCATTAAGGAGAGACCTTTTCCCGCTTTCTAATTTTATATGCTCCTCTAAACTTCTCTTAGCCCAATTATGAGTTCGGTCCAAGGCTTCACCCTGATATTTTAAATCTTCATTAGGTGAAGTACATTCGTCAAAAGCAAAAATAATATCGGCTCCTAAATTATGCTGAATCTGAATTGATTTTTCTGGCGTAATATAGTGAACAGAGCCATCTAAATGAGAAGTAAAAGATACACCATCCTGCCCAATTTTAGCTAATCTTGGTGCCTCAGAATCATCAAACCTTTCCGGAATCATTAAAGACGGATCATTTATTTGAAGCACTTTAGAGATCCCCTTTTTATAGGCGGCCCCTAGAGAAAATACCTGGAAACCGCCGGAATCAGTCATAGTGGGACCGGACCAATTCATCATTTTCCCTAGGCCACCCATTTTTTTAACCGCTTCATCTCCCGGTTGTAAATACAAATGATAAGTATTGGCCAAAACTACTTCTGTCCCTGCCTCCTTGACCTGATCTGGGTTAAGAGATTTTACCGTCGCTTTGGTTCCCACCACCACAAAAGCTGGCGTATTGATCACACCATGGGCTGTTTGTAATTTCCCTATACGCCCTAATTTACCCGGCAATTTTTTCTCAATCTTAAAATTCAATGACATATGGGTTTAATATAGCAAATTTTAAGAGAAATGCTATAATGGTCAGATGAATTTAAAAAAAATATTTGCTAGAAAAGTTAGACCAACGGGTGAGCCATTAACAATTAAGGAATTGGATCAGATGATAAAAAATCGGATGAAAATTGCTGACAAAGAATTTAGTAGTGGTTATGATTTAATTAAAAAATATCCACGATCCGTCAGTATTTTAGGCTCCGCCAGATTCAAACCCGATCATCCATATTATAAACAAGCCGAGTCCTTAGGACGAAGAATTGCCAAAGAATTGAATTATGCCGTCGTAACAGGTGGCGGTCCAGGAATTATGGAAGCAGCTAATAAGGGAGCTTTTGAAGCCGGCGGTAAATCAATTGGCTTCGCCATTAAATTACCAAAAGAACAGGCAGTGAATAAATACCTGACCGAGTATGTGGAATTTGAATATTTCTTCAGTCGGAAAACTCTTCTCTATTTCTCTGCTGAAACCTATATATATTTTCCGGGTGGTTTCGGGACAATGGATGAACTATTTGAGATACTAACTTTAGTTCAAACTAAAAAAATTGCCACTGTTCCAGTAATCCTAGTAAATACTAATTATTGGCAACCGATAATGGCTACCCTGAAACAAAAACTTCAAGAAGAAGAAAAAACCATAAATCCAGAGGATATGAATATCTTCAAAATTGTTGATTCCGAGGATCAAATAATCGAGATTATTAAAAATGCTCCTTTCAGACAGGAATAATTTTATATAAGCGCTTTTACTCCAAACAATATAGCGATTAGAATAGCAATAGTACAAAACTGGACTAAGACTCCTGTAATTTGATTTAAATTTAAAATGATTTTTGAATGAATAAGACTGCAATGAAAATGAGCAAATAATTCTAGAGATCTATGTTTCAACATTATATAAAGAAAAATAAAAAAATCTGGTAATAAACTACCCACTACGCCAATCAGAAAAATTGACGGATGAATCGGATTAAAGAAAAATAGAAAGGCTAAACAAACACCCAACAGGGCATCAAAGGAAACCAAAGTCATATCCCGAATTAATCTAAATTTCCTATAAATCGTTTCCGCTATCTGCGGTTTATGATCTAAATCAGCTTCCAGAGAAATCAAATGATAGTCTTTATGCGGTATCATATCCAAAGCAAAATGGCTGACAAAAGCAATTGAAAAAGCTTCCACTGGATGATTTGGTACCAATGAAGCCACAGCAGCACCAAAAACGGCATGAACGGATAAAATCATAATATATTAATAATTAATGCAAGAATTATATTTACTAACTTCGACATTGTAAAGATCAATAATCACCTTCAGACCAGTAATACCGTCGTTAACCTGTTTAGCAAAATAATTATATTCTTGTATTTTTTGATTATAATATGAGCGGTCAACATTAGGATCAGTTTTAATATTATTTAGAGTCTCTAGCATAATTGCCGCCTGAGCCTGCATTTGATTAAGCGACAAAGCGGAACTATCAATTAAAATTTTTGTCTCTGGATTCGGCTTTGGACAATTAGACATCGGTAAAGCAAAAACCTGCACGGCGATGGTAACACTTTCACCCTCAAAAATACCTTGCTTAACAGCCACCCCTAATTTAGTATATTGATTATTTAAAATATTAGCTCGATGTCCCGGACTGTCCATCCAAGCCGAAATAATTCCCTGATTGCCATCAAAATTACCCAGGGCTAAATTTTCCCCAATTAAAAGATAATCATAATTCAATTTTTGGGCTAGATTAGAGACAGAATTACCTGTTGGCGACTGATGTTCAAAATATTGATTAGCAAATAAATCATCGGCTCTTAAAATGGCAATACTATCTAAAATCGGATCAGCTGATAGAGAGCTTAAAGCGTTGGCTAATCTCTCATTATTAGTATAA
>CAZIYU010000027.1:0-7625 GCA_964543595.1 uncultured Candidatus Saccharibacteria bacterium
ATAATTTTTGCTGGTACCATTTCAAATGAAGAGGCACCCGATGCGAGTGGTACCATGTATACCTTAGAAGATATATATCAGAAAATGACAGATCCTGATTATACTGATTTACCTACACACGATTTATATCCAGCAGTTTCGACAGCTGAAAATCCTATGTCTACCCTAGATGAGATCTATGGGGCTATTCCTGATTTCCAAACTATAGATGGCTCCACTACCACTTTATCGGCGGGGCTTTACGCTACCACCAACCTTACGGAAATAGAAGATGATTTAGTAGGAGAAAATATTGCGGCTGGTACCACTATTTTTAATGTAGAAGGAACTTTTGATTGTACTGCGCCTTAAAATAATATGTTAAAGAAAGTTTATAGTTTAATAATCCTGGGCATACTCTTTTTAGGAGTAATGGTTTGGGCGGCGGTACCAGAACCTGGGGCTTATACTTTATCAGATATTTATAATAAAATTATTGACGGTACGGAGGCTTCGGCTCATGATTTTGCCCCAGCTACGACTCCCGCCAGTACTTTTGTTACTTTAACTCAAATATGGGAAGCTATTCCATCATTTAATACTTTAGTTGAAGGAGATCTAGCCACCGGTATTTTTCCAGCCGGTATTTATTCTGATGATATTGATTTACTTACTATTGAACCAAATTTGCTGGCGGAGAATATTGCTACCGGGACAGTGATGTTTGGTATTACGGGGACATGTGTGCCACCTGATCCTGATCCGTGTGATGGAACACCGGAGATTGGGAGCGAATGTAATGGTGGTTCTTTATACGCCGGGGAGCTTAATGGCTATAAATATATGACTATTTTACCAGACGCTGAAGAAATAGTGTGGTCAGACGAATACATTTTGACAGGGGCTAACAGTACAAGCGATGGGGCGGGAAATACAGAAATTTTAGCTGGTCTAGCGGGAGAATATCCGGCCGCTGATTATTGTGATAGTCTAGATGTTGGCAGTTATACAGACTGGTTCTTACCATCTAAGGACGAATTACACTTTTTGTATGGTAATGCTCTGGTACTCGGATTTAATGTTTCCAGTAATGCTATGTATCTTTCATCTTCTGAGGTTGATTTTGGCGTAAATCCTGAAGAAAATGTTTGGATGGAATATTTTGATATCGGTGTCCAAAATACTACAGGTAAGATCAGTATCCCTGGTTTAGCTCGCTGTGTGAGAAAATACTAATCATCTGCTTCTTCCTTGCATTTTTTCTCACTATATAGTATATTGCTCTTCTGTCAGAATCTTTGCATTTTGATATTTTAATTTTGCATTTGAAACATGCCGACAATAAATCAATTAATCAAGAAAAACAGAAAGTCCGTGCCTAGGAAGGTGAAGTCTATTGCCCTGACTAAGGGTTTTGACAGTCTAGAAAATAGACCGACTTATTATAATGCCCCTTTTAAAAGAGGAGTCTGTACTAAGGTTACGACTAAAACACCAAAGAAACCAAACTCCGCTATCCGTAAGATCGCTAGGGTTCGTTTAACTAATGGTTTGGAAGTGACTGCCTATATACCAGGTATGGGACATAATTTGCAGGAGCACTCAGTGGTGATGTTGCGTGGTGGCCGGGTAAAAGATGTTGGTTTACGTTATACCATTGTTCGTGGGGTCTTGGATGCCACTGGTGTAGAAAATAGAAAGAAGGGAAGAAGCCAGTATGGTACTAAAAAGCCTAAAGCTACAAAGTAGCTAGTATGTATATCAAGTATAAGTATTTAGTATAAGAAAAAACAATGCGAGGAAAATTAAAAGCCAAACCAGAATTAGTCCCAGATTTAATTTACAAATCAGTAAAGGTGTCTAAATTCGTGAATTATATTATGGCGGATGGTAAAAAAACTGTTGCTAGAAAAATAGTTCATAATATGTTTGATGATATAAAGGAAAAAACTAAGAGTACAAATCCTTTGGAGATTTTTGAATTAGCTTTATCTAATACTGCACCAAACGTAGAAGTCCGTTCCAAGAGAGTTGGTGGAGCTAATTATCAGGTACCAGTAGAAGTTCGCCCAGAAAGACGTGCCGCTCTGTCTATGAAATGGATTATTGATGCCGCCCGCTCTAAGAAAGGAGCCCCTATGCATAAAAAATTAGCTGATGAAGTCATTGCCGCTTCCAAGAATGAAGGAGAAGCTATTAAAAAGAAAGAAAACACTCTCCGCATGGCCGAGGCTAATAAAGCCTTTGCCCACTTCGCTTGGTAATTTTTTGAGTACAAAAAATTACCCTGAGCATAGTCGAAGGGTTACTTACTCCCGAGAGGGGTTTTTATTTTATTAGATATGCTATAATTTAATTATATTAGGTTTTTAATTAATTTAAAAATATGACGAAAAAAATCATTATATTAATTGTCTTAGTTATCCTTATCGTTTTTGGTTGGTTTTTAATCAAACAAGCTAATGCGCCAGAATATTTCATTTCTGGCTCTGAAGACGGTGGTTATACTGGTGAGGCTTTTTGTGAACTTATTAGTCCGACCGACTATGCTATTACTAATAATGCCATCACTATTAATACTGAAGGGCCTTTTGAAATAAAAATATACAGTATGCTCAATACCTTTTCACCAAATGAATTTCCAGCCGTGGATTTGAATTTACACATTAGATTTGAGGATAAAAAAGTTGGCTATGCTGATGTCCTATATATTGGGGATGATAGTAATTTATACAAATGCCATGGTGGGAAATAGGAAGACAATAATTGTTTTACTTATATTAATTGTTTGTTTTGGAGTAGGTGTCTATATTTATCTTAATTATATTGATCAGGGAGATGATCAAGAAATTTTACCTCCTCCAATAACCATAACAACTAATGGTCATGAGGATAGTCCGGTTAGAAGATTATTAACTTGTGGGGATGGACAATGTGTTAAGGGGGAGAATGTTCAAAGTTGTCCTGCAGACTGTATAGCCCCCATTCGTCCAGCGCAAAGTCCGGTTATAGCATCGGTATATTTAGAGACAGAAAATCCGCTTATTTTTAATGGAAGAGATAGTTCTGGGCATCAAGATACTCAGGGCGATCTTTGGTTTAGTACTTGGGCAAATAATGATAAATTATATATGTCATGGGGTGATGGCAGTGGTTTTGACAGTAAGGAAGGTACTGATTTAGGAATTGCGGAAATAACTGGAAGGCTACCAAATATTAAAGGGACTAATATTTTTTTTGATCCACTTGTCGCGAATCCTGATTGTGCTGGGCTAAACTGTAAAGTACCTAATGAGGAGAAACCCACTTGTTGTTTATCGGGAGATGATAAGCCATCAAGTCTTCTTTATGTAAATAATAAACTATACGCCCAAATTCATTCTCCCCTTGGTGATTCTAATGTGGGATATATTGCTGTTTCAGAAGATAAGGGAAAAACCTGGACTCGTTATAAAGAAAATTCTCCTTGGACAAAAAGAGCTAATTCAAATTTTAGGAGTATGTTCTTTATTAATATGGGGAAAAATTATAATTTGAATACCGATGGATATGTCTACGCCTATGGGATTGGAAAAGAGTGGATGTGGGAGGGAGGTGTGTATCTGGCTAGAGTGAAAAAAGAGGATATTACAAATTATAATGCCTATTCTTATTTTTCCGGGATGAATGGGCAAGCTCCAATTTGGTCTGCAAAGCAAAATGAGGCTAAACCAGTTCAAGCAGATTTAATTCTAGACGAACAGTTTTCGGTTATCTATCATCCTGGAATTGGAAGGTATTTAATTATGAGTCAGTTTTTAGTATATGATTCACCAACACCGTGGGGGCCTTGGACAACTGCCGGAACATGGGTAAAAGATGGTTGGTTCGGATATCAACCGGGAATGATAAGTAAAAATATGGGGGATAATTCATTTTGGTTTACCATCGCTGGTCAACCTCCTGGACATGATATAAGTTATAAATTAAACTTGGGGAAAATAGTTATGGAGTTAAAATAGTAACAATGAACGGCTCAACGCCGTTGAGCCGTTCATTTGTATTGCATTTTAACGTCATTTAATGTATCCTATGGGCACCAATTAGCGTTGGTTTTTTAATAATAATTAAAGAGTGAAACGATTATAATTATTTTAACCCCATGAAATAATCCTTTTTCAAAAAGGATTAAAATCTAGGAAGATTTTATTTCACGGGGTGATAATTTTAAAATTCGCTTTGCTTATAATAAAATCAATTATGCCACGACCATATCCATTAGATAAAATCCGAAACTTCGGAATCATCGCTCACATCGATGCCGGGAAGACTACTACTTCTGAGCGTATTTTGTATTATACCGGTGAGTCACATAAGATCGGTGAAGTGCACGAGGGGGATACAGTGACTGATTGGATGGAACAAGAAAGAGAGCGTGGTATTACAATTTGTTCCGCTGCTATTACTTGTTATTGGAACCCCTCATATATGTCGCAGATCCTGAACTCTGAAGGAGGGACCGATTTGAGTCAGAAAATGATGTTTAATATTATTGATACTCCCGGCCACATTGACTTTACTGCTGAAGTGAAAAGATCTCTTAAGGTATTAGATGGTGCCGTCGTGGTTTTTGACGGCGTAGCTGGTGTGGAGCCTCAATCTGAAACTAACTGGCGTTACGCTGATGAAGGTAAGGTGCCGAGAATTTGTTTAATTAATAAACTGGATCGAACTGGCGGTTCTTTTGAACGATCCTATCAGAGTATTTTAAATCGTTTGACTAAAAATGCCATCCGTATGCAAATCCCAATTGGTGAGGAGGAGAAATTTGAAGCGGTGATAGATCTTTTAAAGATGAAAGCTTTTTACTTTGAAGGTGTGATGGGCAAGGATATTATTGAAAAAGAAATTCCTGCTGAATATTTAGAAGTGGCCAAGAAATATCGGGCTGAAACAGTAGAAAAGATTGTGGAGCAGGATGAAACAGTGATGAATGATTATTTGGAAGGTAAGGAGATACCTTTTGATATTCTTAAAAAGCTGGTACGTAAGGGCACTATAAATAATACTTTAGTGCCAGTGATGACCGGTTCAGCTTTGAAAAATAAAGGTGTACAGCTGGTTTTAGATGCGGTGATAGATTATTTACCATCACCTTTAGACGTACCGCCAATTACCGGTATTGATCCGAATACTGGTGAGGAAATAGTTCGTCAGGCTTCAGATGAAGAGCCTTTTTCAGCTTTGGCTTTTAAATTACAAACGGATCCTTTTGTTGGTCAGCTGACATATTTCCGAGTCTATTCTGGCTCAATTACTTCTGGAACCTATATTTATAATTCCACTACTGGTAATAAAGAAAGATTAGGCCGTATCGTGCGTATGCAAGCTGATAAAAGAGAAGAAGTAGATACTATTTATGCTGGTGGGATTGCTGCCGCGGTGGGCTTAAAGGATGCTAAAACTTCTCATACTTTTTGTGATGAGGAAAAACCAATTGTCTTAGATCAAATTGTCTTCCCTGAGCCAGTGATTTCTTTGCGGATTGAACCAAAAACTAAGGCCGATCAGGAAAAAATGGGTATGGCCTTGAAAAAATTATCGGATGAAGATCCCACTTTCAAAATTCAGTCTGATGCTGATACTGGCGAAACCGTGATTAAAGGAATGGGTGAATTACATTTGGAAATTTTGGTGGACAGAATGAAGAGAGAATTTAATGTGGAAGCTAATGTTGGTAAACCGCAGGTGGCCTATAAGGAAACTATTACTGGTACCGCTGAAGCCGAGCATAAATATATTAAGCAGTCTGGTGGTAAGGGTCAGTATGGTCATGTGAAAATAAATATTAAACCGCTAGAGAAAAGAGAGGAAGGGGCAAAGATTCCGAAAAATGTTAGCATTCATCCTGGTTTTGAATTTATTGATTCTATTAAAGGAGGAGTTATTCCAATTGAATTTATCCCCGCTGTGGAAAAGGGAATTATTGAAGGTATGGAACGTGGAGTAGTCGCTGGTTATAAAATGACTGATATTGTTTGTGAATTAACCTATGGTTCTTATCACGATGTGGACTCCTCAGAAATCGCTTATAAAATCGCCGCTTCCCAGGCTTTTCAAGAGGCTGCTAAGAAAGCGAAGCCAGTTATTTTGGAGCCAATTATGAAAGTAGAGGTGGTAGTACCGGAGAAATTTATGGGTGATGTGGCTGGGCATTTGAATTCCAAGCGTGGTGTGATTGAAGAAATGGGTGAGCGTGGAATGAATAAAGTGATTGATTCCAAAGTCCCATTATCAGAAATGTTTGGTTATATTACAACCTTACGTTCCATGACCGAAGGCCGAGCATCCGTGAATATGGAATTTGATCATTATGCTATTGTGCCACCCAATGTGGCTAAAACTATAGCTGAAGCTCGTGGAATTGCTGCAAAATAGTTGATTATCAAAATAAAAATCACCGACATAATGTCGGTGATTTTTATTTATGTTACCCAGTAGTAGATTTTGCCATCGAAAAATTTGAGGATTTTTCTTAAAATCCAATGGCAAAATTCACTACTGGGTGTTATAATAGGGAAGTCGGTTTTTACTATAATTAATTATTCAAAAAAATGAAGAAACATTTAATCCATTTTATTCTTACAACTTTTATTTTTACGACGGTTTTTTCTTTAGGATTTTTTACTCCAGTTTCGGTGGTAAAGGCTCAAACCATGACCGTTTCTCAATTCGTAGAATTACTAATTACCATTGGGGCGATTGCACCGGATAAGATAGTGGCCGCTCGAGCGGCCGTGGCGACCCTAAGCCAAACTATTGCGACAACTACACCGGTGGTCACAACCACAACTTCGGATCTTATTGCTACCAGCACCTCTTATATTCAAGTTCTTACCCCTAATGGCGGGCAAAGCTGGTCCATTGATTTAGATGTGCCCTATACTGTTACCTGGGGCTCCTCTGGTTTGACTCAAGCACGGGTGGCTTTGGTTAAGGGGAATAATAATGTTTGTAATCTTCATTTAAATCCAGTGGCTTCTAAGAACGGGGATCATACTTTTAGTGTCTTATTAAAGACAGCTCAGTGTTATAATTTAACTACTGGTACCTCTACCCCGTTAACTGACGGTACTTATAAAGCTCGAGTTTATTATACCGATAGTGCTGGCCGTACGGTTCAAGATGATGGTAATGCTACTTTTAAAATTTTACCCTATCCGAATCCAAGAGTTACTGTGGTTTATCCCAATGGTGGAGAAACTTTAGTTCGTAATACGGAATATGATGTTCGCTACTCATTAACTGATACCACTGACAGTGATGATGGTTTAATCTACCTTTATTTATTAGATAATAATGGTAATACGGCTTATAATTCGCATAAATTGATTAGAAGCGATAGGACATATACTTTGGACCTACCTTCTTCACTTTCCGCCGGTGCCTATAAAGTTAAATTAAAAATGACCGTCGATGATGTAGAAATAGAGGATATTAGTAATAATTTCTTCTGGATCTCCACTGGGCTATAAAAGTTGACCCAGTAGTAGATTTTGCCATTAGATTTTAAGAAAAATCTTATTTTTTGATGGCAAAATTCACTACTGGGCGTATTCTAACCAATAGCTTGGACGTAATTCATTAATAATTGGACTGGCGTTTTG
>CAZIYU010000028.1:0-7604 GCA_964543595.1 uncultured Candidatus Saccharibacteria bacterium
TGATCTTTATCCTTCTTTTTCCTTTTATCTTTTTCCCTTTCGGATATAGTAGTACCAAATACTTCCACTAAATCCCCACCTTAGTTAAGGAGGGGTGGTGAGTCTTCGAATCGGGGCGGTTGTGTTGGTGTAGTGAGGTTGTGTTATAATAAGATCGTCCAATAAAATGGACCAAATGATGTCTTTGGTTCTTTTGAAAAAGAATGCCAAGCATTTGATAGACCCTTACGTATGAGCAAATATTATCTGCGGAGAATTGTTGGGTTGAAAGCAGATGAAAAAGCCTAGCCCGGGCATCTCTGGTTTTTGCGGAGATTGGAGATTATGGACAATATTTGTCATTAATTGCTTCCGGCAATGTGCCGAACGCGTACTGGAATCGTGACAATCGTCAGGCGAACTTGGACAATGACAATTCGGACAATCGCAATGACAACAACGGTTCGCGTTCGTCGGAAAGGGTTGTCTATTTATCTAGTGATCGATACCAACCTCCAAGCATCCGCCCTATTTCAATCAGAGTCTGTTGATTTTTAAAGAGTTCTGTTTCATCGGCTATTTTTAAATCAAGCATTAGTCTCAAATAGAGTTTTAGAATATCTATTTTTGCTTGGGCTTTAAGCAAAAATGGTCCTTTGGTGGCTTTGGGCGCATACTTGGCCATCGTCAGTAGTTCCATTAATTCCAGAACACAACGATCGGCGTTCATCCCGATTGAATAACGCCAATTTTTATCTAATTTTGAGGTAATCTGAACAACGCTTTTAAATAATTCATAAACTCTCAATATGATTGATACTTCTGACATAGACGTGAGTATAGCAAATCTTTATAAAATTTGGCAACTTTTTAAGAAAAGAAAGAGAAAGACAGAAGAATTTAGGAATTTTGAATATTATATTGAAGAAAATATTTTTGAGTTATCTGATGTTTTGTCAGCGAAGAAATATAGACACGGTGGTTATAGAGAATTTGAAGTTTATGAAAATAAAAAAAGACTAATACGGGTAGCGGGAATGAGAGATAGGGTAGTTCACCGCTTGGTGTATGAATATTTATATAATGTTTTTGATAAGACGTTTATTTTTGATGTTTGGTCAAGTCGAAAAGAAAAGGGTTTGATTGGGGCAATAGAAAGAACACAGGAATTCTTTAATACGCATACCAGTTATTACTTTTGGCGAGGAGATATACATAAATTTTTTGATTCTGTTTCTCAAGAATTATTAATCAAACTTTTAACGAGAAAGTTGGGAAATAATTTGGCAATGTATATTTGCGAGCAAATAATAAAGAGCTTTAGGAATAAAAAAGGGGAAGAGACAGGAATGCCAATTGGTAATATCACTAGTCAGATTTTTGCTAATATTTATTTGAATGAGCTGGACTTATTTGTGAAAAAGAAATTAAAACCGGTGTTTTATATTAGATATGGGGATGATTTCTTAATATTAGATAAAAATACTGAATTGGTGACTAAAAATAGGGAACTAGTGCTTGATTTTATTAAGAATAATCTACTCTTACAATTAAATAAAAAAAATGATATATTAGGGAAGTGTAGAAATGGTGTTAGATTTTTAGGGGTAAAAATATACCCAAATGGTCGGAAGTTATTAGACAGGAACTATCGTAAAATAAGTAAAAATTTAAATGATAGAAATATAGCTAGCTATCGGAGTTTAATTTTACAACACAGTTTAAAAAATCTTAAAAAATTTGATTGGTTAATTTTAGAAAAAATAGAAAATGGAGAAATCAACATTTGAACAAGATAAAATAGCATCGGGTATAGAAGAAAAAATCAGAGCTGTTTCGATTTTAGCAGATTTACGGCTAAAAGAATACGAATTAAGAATTAGTGCTGGTAGTTTAAAAATACCAGATATTGGTGATAATCAGGGTTTAGAACTCCATAATAACAGTAAGAATAAAATTACAAAAGAAGTAAACGGTGATAATATTTTAGATAAAGAAGGGGCTGAAGAATGTCACAAACAAGAATCTATTTTAAGAAAGCGAATAAGCACTAATAAAAAATCAGACCCTAACTTTAGTGCATTTTTATTGGCTTCAATTATAAAAGCCAAGCAAGTTCTTGAACAGGACTTCTCACTGGAGATGTCCGAAATTGAGGAAATTACTAAATCTGTAAAAAATCTTCCCGCCTTATCTCTAACTGATCTACTGCCGAAGGCTATGATATTAGGAATTCAAAAGAGGGAAACGACAAAATTTGAAAAGCCAAATTTAACCGAGGCTTCTCAAATTGTCTTAACTAATGATAATTTTTTGAAAAATTATGCCTTGGTTTTATCTGAATCAGAAAGAGAAGATTTTTTGAAATTTATTCCTGAAGATAGGAGAAGCCTAATTGAGGCACAAATGGATAAAGAACTCTCTATGGTTTTACCAGAAAAGACTTTAACAGAAAAAGATAAAACTGAATTTGAGTCAGTTCGGTCAAGGACAAAGAAAAGTTTGGAAAAAATTGCTGGGGGACAAGATGACGGAATAAGAATGGTTAAATTACTGGCTGAAACCTTACAAAATCTGGGTGGTGATGAAGATAAGGCGACTTTAGCGGATATAGCCAAAAAACTAGCCTCACCAGATAGATTACTGAAAGAAAAAGGTATCTCATACTCTGCTCGTTTATTAAGATCTTTAAATGAAAGTGATGCCATTACTGGTGGTGGAATAGTAGTCAGTTTTTTAGGTAAGAAAGAAATTGGTCAAGAATATTTTGATTATTTTTTAAAATATTTAGCTAATAAAAAATCATTAATTTTAAATCTTGATGGGGTGGAGAGTTGGTCGGAAGATAAAAGCCGAAAAGTATTTGATTTTTTAATTAAAAATAATAGTACTGATGGTTGGGCCGATCAAGAAAATGTGATTGAACCCCTAAAACGCGGAGCCGAGATTTTTGGTTATTCTAAGATTATAGCTTATGCTGGTCGGCCGGATGTTGGTCCGCATGATGCTCTTTTTGCTTTTGATAAGATAATAGATCTTTTTAAACAGTCTGGTTTATCAGCCGGTCAATTTTATGATCAAGTTTTAAATCAAGTTAGAAAAGACACTTCGTCTTATGATTCTGATAAATTATCATATCAATATTTTAATGAAATAGCCCAATCTATTAATTTGGAGAGTGGACATTTACAAAAGATGAAAATTCGGGCGGAGCAATATAGTAATATAGATAAATTAAAAGATTTAGTGTCTTATTTTAGTGATAAAAGACAAATCTTTTCTAGTTGGTCAAGTTTGCGACGTTTCAGTGAATTGGTAGAGTTTTTAGGGAAGGCTGAAATTTTAGAAGAGTTGCAGGAGTTGAAAGAGGAGTCTTTGACTGATGAAGATAAAGCTAAATTATATCGATTTATAGAAACATTAGTTTTTCATCCTAATAGTAAGGTAGAAATGAAAGCCGTGTTGCAATTTTGGCGAAACCCGCAAGATTTCTTAGAATTAGGAGATGCTCATACGCCGGAGGCTGTTCATGGTAAGAAGAAACCGTCAAACTATACGGAAATACCCAATTTGGATTTAAATGCCGTGGAACTTCGTGATGCTTTAGTTTGTGGTGATTTAGATCGGATACAAGTCTTTCCACCAATGGAAGTAATCTATTCAGTAGGAAGAAATGAAGATCTTAAAATGGAAATGAGTTTTTTTGAGGAAGTTAGGCGGGAGGTGGGTAGCTATAAAGAGGGAACCGTTAATAAACTACTTTTTAATGCTCTTAAAAAAATATTTTCTGAGTTTAAATTAAATATTTTGGATTATGTCAAAGGTGACTCCGAGGCGTTTGATAAGTTAGGGGCCACAGATAAAACAATAATAGAGACAAGAGTCAAGGAGGCAATGCGAGAATTTCCTAATCCAAAAATTGAGAGAAAATCTGCCCCTATGACTAAACGATATCGAGCTAAGATAAACGCTAAAAGTGATCCACAAGGAGTATTAGCGGGAAATGATACTTCATGTTGTATGCCATTTGGTTCAGGTAAGAATAATATTTATATGTTTAATCCAAATTGCTCTTTATTTACCTTGGAGGAGGAAAAAGGAACTGGTTGGAAGACTGTGGCTCAAAGTGTTTTGACTTTTGATCAGGATGTTGGTTTGTCAATTCCTAATATTGTCGGAAATCTCCAAAAGGGAGATAATAGTATGTCAGAAGTTTTACCAGAGGCCGTCTTAACTCAAAATGAATTTTATTTGGCCTGTGATAATATTGAGGTAACTCCCGGGGCTAAAAATAAGACTAAATTAATTGAATCCGTCTATTCTGATTTTTTTGAAAAGTATTTAAAACGATATAATGAACGAAATTTACCTGGTAGATTAAATGAAAAGAAAATTATTATTGGGCAAGATAATTCGGATGCTCGTTTTGGCACTCAAGCTAATAATACTTTTATTCCCGCCGCTCCGGTAGGGTATTCGGACAAACTTGGACCAAATGTTTTTGTCATTGAATTTGCTAAAGGTGGATCTGATTTTTTAATTAAGCCAGAATTTTCAACCGAAGTTGTATCAAATTCTACAGAAGAAACAAAATTACCAGCTGGAATTCACCCTCTTACTTTTAGGGATTCTTTGGCGGTATCTTTTTTAGAAGGTAAGGCCTACGCCGATAATATATCATTGGTGGAACATTTGCATAATATGGAAAATGGTCTAATTGCTAAAGATATTAATAATGAAATAAAGAGACGGCCTAATCTCTCGGTTAAATATGTTGATAGCGCTGGTCGGATGAGGGGATATTTGATGGCTTATGAAGGTCGCGATGAACTGGGAAGAGAAGTGGTTTATATTGCTGATTTAGCTTCGGACATGACTTCTAGGCTGGCGGGTGGTCGCTTAGTAAATTCTTTTATTGAAATGTACAAAGAAAAGTATCTAGATAGTAGTAGGTTTACTCCAATATTTTTGCAGGCAAGAGAAAATACTTCATATAAATTAATTAAAGATAATTTAAAATCGATTGAAAGAAAATTAGGCATTAAATTAAAATTAGAGGAAAAGGGGAGTTATAAAAGTGGAAAGGATACTATGCATGAAGTATGGCTTTATCCAGAAAAGTAAAATACTGAAATAAAAAGATGGACTTAAAACATATACGAAATTTTAGCATTATTGCCCACATTGATCACGGTAAGTCTACTTTGGCTGATCGGATGTTAGAAATTACCAATACCATTGAAAAGCGAAAAATGATGGATCAGGTGCTGGATAGTATGGAATTGGAGAGAGAGCGGGGTATTACCATTAAAATGCAACCGGTACGGATGAAATACCAATATGAAGGTCAGGATTATATCCTTAATTTGATTGATACTCCCGGACATATAGACTTCTCCTATGAGGTATCTCGGGCCCTAAAGGCCGTGGAAGGCTCTATTTTGCTCGTGGACGCGACTCAGGGGGTGCAAGCTCAAACACTTACTACCCTGAATATGGCCCGGGAATCTGGCCTTAAAATCATTCCGGTCATTAGTAAAATAGACTCACCTTTGGCTATGGTGGATGATGTGAAAATGGAGATTATTTCTCTTTTAGGGGTGGAGGCCGATGAGATTTTGGAAGTATCTGGACGAACCGGTGAAGGGGTGGCCGATTTATTGGCGGAGGTAATTAAGAAAGTACCACCACCCAAAGATGAATTTGTTGACGATAGCACTTTTCGGTCTTTAGTTTTTGATTTTCAATATTCCAATCATCGCGGAGTCATTGTTTATATTCGGGTTTTAAATGGGGAAGTCACTAAAAATACTCCTTTAATATTTAAGGTGGCTAAGGAAAAATTTTCGGCTTTGGAGGTGGGAATATTTTCACCGGGAGAAATACCTATGGACAAAATATCATCGGGTGAAATTGGTTATATTGTGACTGGAATAAAAGTGCCAGGTATTGCTTCCGTGGGAGATACAGTTTCTTCATTAAAGGATATCAAGCCACCTCTCTCTGGTTATATGAGTCCGAATCCGGTGGTTTGGGCCTCGGTTTATCCGGAGAGTGCTGATGATTTTGATTTTCTCAAGCAGGCCTTAGGTCGGCTACGTTTATCTGATTCTTCTTTTGCCCATGAGGAAGAAGCCTCGGGGACCTTAGGGCGTGGTTTTCGTTGTGGCTTTTTGGGTATGCTTCATTTGGAAATAATAATGGAAAGATTAAAGCGAGAATTTAATTTAAATTTAGTGGTGACCAATCCTAGCATTACTTATAAGATTTTTTATAAGAATGGAAAAACAGAAATGATTTATTCGCCGTCTCTTTTTCCGGAAGATAATACGGTAGAAAAAGTGATGGAACCTTGGGTGAAGGTAAAAATAATTACGCCGGGAAAATATTTAGGTGAAATAATGCAGAGTCTTTATGATCATGAGGCGATAGTGGGGGATTCGGAAGTATTTGGAGACGCACGGACTTCGGTTAGTTTGACTATGCCATTGCGTGAATTAATGCGAAATTATTTCAATGAATTAAAAAGTATGTCCTCCGGTTTTGCCTCTATTTCTTATGAAGTAGGGGAGATGAAAGACGCCGATGTGGTAAGGCTGGATGTTTTGGTGGCTGATGATATTGTGCCGGCTTTTTCGCGAGTAGTTTCCAGACGACGAGTGCAGGAGGAAGCGGAAGAGGCCGTAGAAAAATTACATAAAATTTTGCCCAGACAAATGTTCTCTTTTAAAATTCAAGGTAAGGCTCTGGGCCGGATTATTTCCTCTCGTTCACTTTCTGGTATGAAAAAGAATGTCACCGCCCATATGTATGGAGGAGATATTACTCGTAAAATGAAACTGCGCGAACGTCAAAAAGAAGGGAAGAAGCGTATGGCTGATCGTGGTAGTGTAAATATCCCCCAAGATGTGTTCTTAAAGATGATTAGAAATGATTAACCTCACCCGGCCTAAGAAGGCCACCCTCTCCTTAGAAAAGTAGAGGGTAAGAAACCCCTCCTTTCTTAGGAGGGGTCGTGTTCTGACACAGGGGTGGTTAATAACGTAGAATTGGTATATAGAGAGCAATCATACTAATAGCTACTAAAACGCAGACAATAGCCCAAATTACACCAACTTTCTTTTTATGTTTTTGATCAAATAACATCTAAGTAGTATACTATGATTATGCTGGAATTTCAAGAAAAGAGAAAATTAAGACGTTTTATGTATTCAAAGGTGACGCTATTTTTCTTAATTATTTTAATTATTTTTCTCTTAAATTCAGTCTGGAAGGTTTATCAGAAACAGGCCATGACTAGAGAGAATCTAGCTAAAACCGCTAGCGCTTTAGAAAGTTTGCAGACTAGGGAAGAAATGTTATCATCAGAAATTGAGAGATTACAGACCAAGGAGGGAACCGAGGAAGAAATTCGGGCCAAATATGGTTTGGTCAAACCGGGGGAGGAAGTAATAATTATTGTGGATGATAATAAAAATAAAAGTGTCACTTCCATCTCCACTTCCACCAGTTTTTGGCAAAAAGTAAAAGATTGGTTAGAATAGTGCGATTGCGGGTATGGTATAGTGGCAGAATGCGACCTTCCCAAGGTTGAGACGCGAGTTCGATTCTCGCTACCCGCACCA
>CAZIYU010000029.1:0-3303 GCA_964543595.1 uncultured Candidatus Saccharibacteria bacterium
GGAATTATGATTGAGGCGAAGAATAATTGGTGGGGTGATGCTCGTGGTCCGTATGATAGTGATTGGGATTTGGATGAAGAGTGGAATGGGGTATCATATAACGTGGATTTCACCCCCTGGCTGACGGTGGATCCGACTTTACCTCAAAAAACTGATTGTTGTTCTAATGTGGTATTTATTCCTGGTCTTCAGGCTAGTCGGCTTTATAAACAAGGAACATTTTTTGAAAATCAGCTTTGGGAACCGAATCGTAATGCGGATGTGGAAAAATTGTATTTAGATTCAAATGGAAATAGTTTAGATCTAAATATTTATACGAATGATATTATTAAAAAAACCAATATTGGATTGGGAATTTTTGATCAAAATATTTATCAAACTTTTTCTGACACGATGGATAATTTGGTAGCTGAAAAGAAAATAAATGGCTGGGAGGCTTTGCCCTATGATTGGCGTTTTGATTTGAATAAGATAGTAAATGAAGGTGTAAAAATGGCCGATGGTCGTATTCTAAATTTTATAGATGAGATTGTAGAAAATGCTAATTCTTCTATGACTGGTAAGGTAACGATTGTGACACATAGTAACGGTGGATTGATAGCTAAAGTATTAATTCAAGAACTTAAATCACGTGGACAAGAAGATTTGATAGATAAATTAATAATGGTAGCCGCACCACAATTAGGAACTCCGAGTTCCATCGTTGGAATTTTACACGGTGATGGTCAGGATTTAGCCGGAGGATTTTTATTGGATAAGTCCACCGCGCGAACAGTTGGAGAAAATATGATGGGAGCTTATAATCTCTTACCAGAGAAAGCTTATTTTGCTTCTGTGGCTTTTCCGGTTATAAAATTTGATACTTCAGTGGATGATATTGATTATCCCTCAAATCAATTAGCAAATCTTAGGAAAAAGTTTGGTGCTGTTATTGACTCGGTTGATAAATTAAAGAATTTTTTTCTTGGTAAAGATGGCCGTTCTGAGCCAGCTAATAGTGATACTAATACTCCGAATGTTTTAAAAACAGAATTGCTTAAGTTAGCCCAATCAAATCACCATTTTATGGACTCCTGGGTAGCACCAGAAAATATAAAAGTAGTACAGCTCGCTGGTTGGGGTGTACCTACCCTGTCTGGTATAGAATATTTTGGTAGGGATACTTGTGTTTTAGGTTTTCAACCTTGTGTACCGGCAGTAATGCTTGATAGAAGGCCGATTTTTACTGAGGATGGAGATAAAACGGTTGTCACGCTAAGTGCCACCGCGATGGATGGGGAGGAGAGGTATTATTTAGATATAAAACAAATAAATGATAATTTTCAGAAGCAAAGTACTTATCATGCAAATATATTAGAAGCTACTTCAACGATTAATTTTATTAGGAATTTTGTTTTAGGTGAAGATAATGATATTTCTGAATATATAACAATCAACAAACCAATCTCGACAGATAAAAGTATAGAGCTCGCCCTACATTCCCCTGTTTCCATTAATGTTTATGATAGTGAAGGTAAGCATACAGGGTTAATTAATAATCCGGTTCCAGACTCAGACTTTTTGCTAGTAGAAGAAAATATTCCCGGTAGCAGATATTTAGATTTCGGGGAAGGGAAATATGTTTTATTACCTTCTGAAGATGATTATTCCATTAGGCTTCAAGGTTTAGATTTTGGTACATTTACTTTAGAGATCAGGGAAATGCAGGGCGGGGAAGAGATAAAAAGGTCAGTTTTTATTGATATTCTTACTTCTCCAATAATGATCGGACAGGTGATTCTCGGAGCTACCTCAACAATAAATTCTATTATAAATATAGATACAGATGGGGATGGAGTGATGGATATGGTTATAGAAGCTGATCAAGAATTTGATTCCAGTGCATATCTTCAGGATTTGAAGGTAATTATTCAAACGTTTGAGGCAGATCAAAAAATAAAAAATAAGATAATAAAGCAGATTGATCAAATAATAAAAGCCACTGAGAAGGGGAAGGATAAAAGAGTAATAACTAAAATACAAAAACTTAGTGAGCAGTTTTCTGTTGAGTCCACCAAAAAGATAAAAGGTAAATTGAATCAAGTTGATGTTGAAAACTTATTTGCAATGCTTAGCGAATTATTAGATAATATAAATAAATAATATGAAACATAGAATTATTCTAATCTTAATTGCTATTTGTTTGTTGGCGGTATTTAAGTTTTTTGGTTTGCTAGATTCTTATTGGTCCTATAGTTTACCATATCTTATCATCTCACTATTTCTTATGACCTTATTACCTGTAAAATTTATAAAGATTTGGTTAATAATTATGATTCCAATTTTATTAATTAGTTTAGTTATTTCATTAAATACTTCTAAAACATGTTCAGGATGGGCTATTTGTTTTGACAGAATTATTGTAGTAAAAGGTTTATCGAAATTATTTTTAATTCTCACTGTTTTGATAGTTATCTCAAAATTTATTTATATTTGGTCTGTTTCTAGAAAGGAAAGGAAAACTCTCACTCCTTAAAAAAGTTATCCACAGTTTTTAATAAATAAATTAGGTGATAATAACAATCATTGTTATGATGTTTTATATATGAAAATAAATAAATTTTTTGTGTTTACATTCGCAATCACAGCGATATTTTTTGTGTCAAATTTTATTAATAATAAGGTAGTTTCGGCGACTAATTTAGTAAATATTAATACCGCTGATGTAACGGAATTAGATACACTTCCTGGAATTGGGCCAGCCAAGGCAGCTGCTATCATTGCTTATCGTGAAGCTAACGGCCCTTTTTCTACAATTGAGGATATTATGAATGTTAGTGGAATTGGAGAGACTACGTTTGCCAATATAAGAGATTTTATTACTGTCGGTGATGATCCTGGTGATGGTGGCGGCGATGGCGATGGCGATGACGATGATGGAAGGATTTTGACTAGTATTGTTATTACCACCTTACCCACTAAACTTTCTTATACAATCGGTAGTCAATTAGATATTTCAGGGTTGGTTGTGACTGGGACCTATGATGATAATGCAACTTCTACAGAAACCATAACTGTCAGCGAAGTTTCTGGTTTTAATAGTTCAGTGGCGACTACCAGTCAAATTTTAACCATCTCTCATAATGGTCAACAAGCGACTTTCTCTATTAGTATTTCCGGTAATTCTAGTAGTGGATCAGGTGGTACCATTTCCGCTCATTATTATCAAAATGAGCTAAGTAATTATGTAGAGCCCACGAATATCTTTGAAATATCGGCGGGGCGGGATCGTTTGTCGTATGTGAATTTGCCAATAAATTTTGA
>CAZIYU010000029.1:3403-7506 GCA_964543595.1 uncultured Candidatus Saccharibacteria bacterium
ATGCTAGTATCTTTTTCATAAGCCAAAGACAGCTGGTGATCGCAAGATCTTAATATCCGGCCGAGGTTACAAAATTATATTTTGTATTTCTCTACGGCTTTTATAAAGGTCGTTTTTTTATCCCGAATTTTATTGAGGGATTAATTTAATCGGAAACTAAAAATTATTTAATTTTAAAAGTCCTCGGGTTTCCTTGTTACACAGGCCAGACATTTTAAAATCAAACAATTCTTTAGTTTCCTTAAAACACATGCCAATCACAAAAGATAAGAAGACAGAGATTATTGAGAAGGTGAGTGATTTTCTCAAGGATTCTAAAACAGTGGTCTTTTTTAATTTCAAAAATTTCTCCGTCAAAGATACGATGGCGATGAGGCGAAAATTAAGAGAGGCGCAGGTGGGTTATATGGTGGCCAAGAAAACTTTGGCCAAGAGAGCTTTTGACGAGGCGAAAATCGAAGGTGAAATTCCAGCCATGGTGGGGGAAACAGCCTTTGCTTACAGCGCCGATTTGATTGCCCCAGCTAGGGAAGTCTATGAATTTCAGAAGAAATTTAAGGATAGCTTGGCGATTATGGGGGGAATCTTTGATGGTAAGTATATGGGTCAGGAGGAAATGATGGCCATCGCCCTTATTCCTTCACAACAGACTCTCTATGCGCAATTCGTCAATGTTATAAATAGTCCAATTCAAGGTCTCGTAATTGCTTTGGACGCAATTACGAAAGTAAAAAGTTCCTAAAGTTATAAAGTTCATAAAGTCAGATTTATTTCTTGCTTTATAAACTTTAAAAACTTTCAACTTTATAAACTAATTTAATTAAAATTAAATTTTATGGAAGATACAAAAATAGAAGTACCAGCCAAATTCAAAGATATAGTAGAGAGCATTGAAAAAATGTCTGTCCTAGATTTAAATGAGCTGGTAAAATTATTGGAAAAGAAATTTGGTGTATCAGCTGTGGCTGTCGCCGTCGCTGGTCCAGCCGCTGCGGTTGAAGCTGGTGAGGAAAAAACCTCCTTCAATGCTGAATTAACTGATGGTGGGGCTCAGAAAATTGCTGTGATCAAGGTGGTCAAGGAACTTTTGGGTCTGGGTTTAAAAGAGGCTAAGGATATGGTAGATGGCGCTCCAATTATGATGAAAGAGGGATTAAAGAAGGAAGAAGCTGATGCTTTGAAGAAGAGAATTGAGGAAGCCGGAGGAAAAGTTACTCTGAAGTAATTTTTTTCACATAGTTAAACAAAAAAGACCCTCATGAATGGGTCTTTTTTGTAATCTAAGTAGGTGTAAATAAGAAAGCTATAGCTTTCTTATTTACACCTTTACATCCTTGAATAAAATAAAAAATAAAAGAAAACCGAGCAACTCGTGGGTACAAGTTGCTCGGTAACAGGATCGAGTAAGACAGATCAGATGAATCGGAACACCATACGCCCAGCCGAACTGCTTTTACCCAACAGCGCGACTTGTAGGCCACAGGCGCAAGCCAGTAATTCCGAGATCTCTAGTTGGTCTATCCTTCTCTTTACTCCTCGGCAAAACCAATGATCCTGTCTCAGAATTATGGAGCCTACCGACTTCCCGCCAGAGACAATTCTGAGAGGCTGTCCTTCTCTAAGGATCTGGACTTTCCCGTCCTTGCTCCACGCGATTTCGTCGTCGGATTTGATCTTGGTCCTTTTTCCTTTACTTGTCACCAACTGATTAGTCATCCGTCACCTCCTAGTTATCCACCGTGTACTTTTCTTATGAAAAAATACACCTCTTGTTAAGTTTTGTCAACTCTTTCATTTTGTATTTAAAGTAGTAGTATTCAGGGATGGAAACATTATCCAAGCTATTTAGTGGCGAGGGGCGAGTGAAAGTGATGAGATTATTTCTCTTTAATCCGGAGACTCTTTTTTCTTTTGATCAGATTCGAGATAAAGCAAAATTATCAAAAAAAGAAGCCAAGTTTGAAATTGATGTTTTACAAAAAGCTGGCTTGATAAATTCTAAGAAATCGGTCCAAATTTTCACCAGAAAACGACGGGGAAAATTGGTGGAATTAAAAAAGAAAATAATGTGCTGGCATTTGGACCCTAGTTTTGAATATTTATTACCCATGCAGAATTTATTGATTAATACTAGGCCATTAAGACCAAATGAGATTTTGAAGAGATTGGCGAGGGTGGGTAAGTTAAAAATGGTCATTGTGTCTGGGGTTTTTATCCAAAATCCCGATAGTCGGGTGGATTTATTGGTGGTGGGAGATAATTTAAGGCGGGGTGCCTTGGACCGAATTATGAAGACTATGGAGGCGGAAATCGGAAAGGAGCTCACTTTTGCCTCCTTTGAGACCACCGATTTTCATTATCGATTGAGTATGTATGATAAGCTGATTCGGGACATTTTGGATTATCCACATCAGAAGTTGCTAGATAAGTTGAATCTTAAGGTAGAATAATGGTATAATTGCAGAGAAAAAGGAAAGGAAGAAATATGGTCGAAATAAATTTTTCTTCTGATCGTTTCGTTTATTATTAGTTTAAATTTTCTCTCGATAAAAACTCGAGACAAGTAAAAAATAAATTATGTCAAATCTTTACACCTGGGGAGAAGTTCTCCGAACCTCATTTCAAGATATTTGGATGGGCGTAGCAAACTTTGTTCCTAGCTTTATAGCAGCGGTAGTTTTGTTTTTAGTTGGTTGGTTAATCGCCGTTATCTTAGGCCGATTGGTGGCTCAGATAATCAAAACTGTTAAATTAGATGTCGCTCTTAGAGGCGCCGGTTTTGATAAGGTAGTAGAAAAGGGCGGTTTTGCTTTAGATTCCGGTCATTTCCTAGGCGCCTTGGTAAAATGGTTCATTATTGTTGTTTCTTTAGTGGCGGCTTTGGATATACTTGGCCTGAAAGCAGTTTCAGCCTATTTAAGCACTGTGGTTCTTGGTTATTTGCCAAATGTTATCATCGCTGCTCTTATTCTATTGGTTTCCGTGGTTATTGCGGCGGCTATTCAGAAATTAGTTGTTAGCTCCGCTAAGGCGGCTGATTTGTCTTCAGCTAATGCTTTGGGAATTATTTCCAAGTGGGCTATCTTGGTCTTCGCTTTCATGGCGGCTTTGACGCAATTGGAAATCCTAAACGGTTTCATCCAGCCTCTATTCATCGGTATTATTGCCGCTATTTCCTTGGCCCTTGGTTTGTCCTTTGGTCTTGGTGGTCGCGATGCTGCCGCTCGATACATTGAGAAGGTTCGAAGCGACGTGTCTAAATAATTTAGATTAAAACAAAAAAGGCCCGGCCTTGGGTAATCCCAAAGCCTGGTCTTTTTTGTTTTTCAACTGCCCATAACCCCTCCTTACTAAACCACCCCCGCCAGCAGACTGGCGACCCCTCCTTAGAAAAGGAGGGGCCAGAGATTTGGTTCTTTACCCCGCCTTTCTTAGGAGGGGTCGGCTTCTGAGCCGGGGGTGGTTTGGTGGTTGTGTAAAAAAGCTTGCATTATTTTTAGGATAGTATATACTACCCCCACACAGATATGTTTATAAAAATCAACTTAAAGAAGCGGAAAAAGTAGTCAGCGTCTTTTAGATGTTGTCTCACCCGACCGCTCCAAAGAGCGGATTTTTATTCACCCAGCGAAGCCTTGTGCGAAGTTGGGATTCAGAAAGAATGTTGTTTGATAAATAAATTCTATCGCAACAAATGATTTTGTCCCACGTCGCTCATATGAATGAGCTTTGCGGGATGAAGGTCTTTTCGCGTTGCAGATAGGTTAACCCTGTCAAATAATTTTGTGAGAACAAAATTCTCGCAAAGCGAATTTGACTGGGTAAAGGTAAAATAAAAGTATTCGTTGTTAGAATTTTTCGCCCGCGTGTGAATTGATTTTATGCAACGGATTAAGATATGTCCCGCGTAGCTCGTTTCGAGCGAAGTGGGATTAAGTATTTTCACATGAGCGAATCGAAAGATTCGTGAATGTAAAAAACCCAGTAGTGAATTTTGGCATCGGGCTTTGCCCACGCACTTTGTGCAATGCCAAAATCTACTACTGGGAAAGATTGTGGTTTTTAAATTTCCTAATAGGAAATTTAAGAGTATATGGTGGATG
>CAZIYU010000030.1:0-7481 GCA_964543595.1 uncultured Candidatus Saccharibacteria bacterium
GACAATATTTAAAAGAGAATCCAAAGATCGAGGAAAAGATTTTGAAAGAGATCAGAGCGAAATTAAAGGAAATATAATAATACTAATGAAAAAGGAGCATATTTGGCTTAGTTGTATGGCGATCGGTCCCCTAACTGCTTATGCAGCAGTTTTTTATCCGGGTGCCTCTATTTTAGCCATTGTCTTTTTGATTATTGGTTTAAAGGGAGTGTTAGTGGATATTATGTAACAAAAGCCACCTGATTATTACTTTTTCGTGCCTTACGGACTGAAGTTTCTAGCAAGAAACTGAGGGAGTAGAGAAGAAATTTTTTGACGAAAAAATTTCTATCGTGCAAAGAAAAAGTTATAATCAGGTGGCTTGCTAATTCAATTAATTTCAGCTAAGATAGCCCAATGTTAGAATATAGTGAAATTGTAGAGCGTAAATATATTATTTTTAATAATGAGCCTTATGAGGTGCTATCCTCCCATGTGTTTAGAAAGCAAATGCGCAAGCCAGTGAATGCCACCAAACTCCGAAATATGATTACTGGTAAGATTACCGAGCAGAGTTTTCACCAGGCTGAAAAAGTTGAAGAGGCAGATATCACCACCAAAGAAGCTAAATTCCTATATAAAAATAAAGGTGAATTCTGGTTTGCTGATCCCAAGGACCCCGTCAAAAGATTTAAGATAGATGAAAATTTAATTGGTCCGCAGGCCAAATTCCTCAAACCAAATTCTATTACTGAAGTATTAATTTTTAATAACGACGAGGATGATGATGCTGAGGGCTTGATGATTGGGACCAAACTCCCCATCAAAGTAGAATTAAAAGTAGTGGATGCTCCACCCGCCATGAAGGGTGATACCGCCACCGGTGGCTCCAAGCAAATTACTTTGGAAACCGGAGCTATCATCAACGCACCCCTTTTTGTGAATGAAAATGATACCGTGATTGTAAATACGGTGACTGGTGACTATGTAGAGCGCGCTAAAAAATAGCGCTCACCGCCCCGCTTCGCCGACTCAGCACCCCGCCTTAGAAAAGGTGGGGATTTAGTGGAAGTACTTCGTACACTTTAGTTGCTAAAAAATAATTCCACTATATCCCATTCAACCACCCCCGCTTCAGAAAGCGACCCCTCCTAAGAAAGGAGGGGTCAAATTCGTTCCCCCTCCTTTCTTAGGAGGGGGTTAGGGGGTGGTTACTTATTCAAGTAAGGAAGCAGACCCATGAACCGGGCTCTCTTAATCGCCTCAGCTAATTGACGCTGGCTACGAGCAGAGGTAGCGGTTTTCTTGCTACCCATAATGCGGGCATGAGGATTAATAAACTTCTTAATCAAGTCCAAATCCTTATAATCCACATATTTAATATTATTTTGTGAAAAGAAACACTGTTTTGACATAAATTATACTTATTCTACTAATTACTAATAATACTAATTTAACTGACTAATAAATTCTTATTCTTAAATTCGTTAATTACATTCGTTACATTGGTTCATTCGTATATATTTGTATAGTTAGAATGGAATGTCCTCGGGATTAATTTCTTCCGTCGGATACTCTATGGTATCTATCTTGGCTGATTTATCTGTCGCACTAGCTGGTCCCCCTTCAGTCTGACTTGGAGTATAAGTTCCCCCACCCTGACCACCCATAGGGCTTGGGCCAAATTGGAAATTCTCCACAATTATTTCAGTGCGATATTTCTTGGTATTGGTAGCCTTATCATCCCAACTCCTAGTCTGTAATCGGCCTTCCGCAAACATTGGTCGACCCTTTTTCATATACTGAGCAATTAATTCCGCTGTTTTACCAAAAGCTACTAAATTATGAAACTCCGTGGTATCCTTTTTATTACCATCCTTATCCTTATAAGTTCGATTAGTAGCTAGGGCAAAATTAGTTACCTTAATTCCTGACGGCAAAGCCTTTTCTTCCGGATCTCTAGTTAAGTTACCATATAAAAGAACTTTATTTATATTCATCTGACTTGTGGTAAGGAATTTTATTTGTTCTCTCCCTACCGATTACTCCCACTTCGCTAAAGCTTCGCGGGACAAGTTTAATAAACTATTCTGCCACTAACTCTTCAATACTTTTATCAATATCCTCTAAATCTTTTTTGGACGAAACTTTTGTCTCTTCCGTCTTAATAGACTTCTTAGTTTTAACTGGAATTTCTTCTTTGCTAACAGCCCTAACGTTTAACTTAGGCGTGTACAAAGTGTTCTCTCTTACGGTCTTAATGAGTAGATAACGAAGAACGTTTGGATTAGCATCCACGGCCTTCTTTATCATAGGCATTAGCTCTGACTTAGTCTCGAACTTTAACCAGCCAAAATAAGCTGTATTAAACTTTTTCTTAATGTCCGCGACAGACTTAGTCATTGAGTAAGCGAGGTTAATAAGCTTTGGTTCGCCTTCACTAATCAGCGATCCTCCATCCTTCAGAACAATTGCTTTAAGAGTTTCAACTTCTTTAGGCAAATTTTCCTCCGCGACGGTGGAAACTATATGGTAACCAAGTTCGTAAACTTGGACACCACCCTCTTTTTCTAATGTTTCGACTTTTTCCATCTGCACACCTTAACATAAAGAAAGGCTAAACACAACCGCTACACCTCCCCCTCGAAGACTCGGCTACTCCTCCTTAGAAAAGGAGGAGTAAGGAAACGAAGACCGAGTTAAACTCCAAACACCCTTCTGGCATTTGCCAAAAGCTGAAGACGGACGATTTCGGGGTCTTCACCACGGATTTCGGCGATTTTTTTATAAATTTCAATAACATAAGAAGGTTCATTGCGCTCACCACGGTGGGGTACTGGGGCAACATAAGGCGCATCGGTTTCGGCTTGGAGACTTGTAAGAGGCACATTTTTGATGATTTTATCAAAATCATGAACATAAGTAATAAGCCCCACAAAGGAAATAGTAAAGCCCAAATCAATAAATTTCTGTGCCATTTCCAATTTCCCGGTAAAAAAATGAATGTCCCCCCTTAATGTCAAGGTTGAACCTTGACATTGCTCCTTTAAAATCTGATAAGCATCGTCAAAAGCCTCACCTTTTATTTCTCCATCACGAATATGAAGCATCAAAGCTTTGTCATATTTAATAGCAAACTCAATCTGTTTTTTGAATTCTGTTTTTTGTCTTTCTTTATAACTTTCAACTTTTAACTTGTCACTAATTATTTTTTCATCTCTAAAAAAATAATCTAGCCCACATTCACCTATCGCTACTACCTTTGGATTTTTTACCAGCTCTTCATAATTTTTCTCAGAAAAGATCTCTACCACATTATGATTTGGATGCATGCCAATACAAGCCCAGATATTTTCAGTTTCGGTGGCTACTTTTACAGCCTCCCGAGAGCTTTCTAAATCAGCCCCAATAGCAATAGTCCCCACCCCCGCCTCGTGCATACGTTTTATTACTTCGTTTTTATCAGGACCGTAATCCTCAAAACCCAAATGGGAATGTATATCGATGTATTTTATTTCCATATAATAATTATAACACAACCGCCTTGTCATCAGAATGACATTCCTCCTTGACTAAGGAGGAAGAAGCCGAACTCAGGTAGCCACGTCTTCTGGCTTCCCCCTCCTCAGTCGAGGAGGGGTGCTGAGTCTGCGAAGCGGGGCGGTTATCTAACCTAGTCTTTTCTAAGGAAAAGTGGTGTTTCAGGAGATTTGTTAGCTTTCACTAGATCTTTTATTTTTTGAGAAGTCTCCGGCAAAATTGGATTCAACATCCGGCCAATAGTATACAGCCTGATTATTAAATCTTTTATTATTTCCACACCTTTTTCTTTATCTGTTTTTACTAATTTAAATGGCGCTGTGTCCTGAATCATTTTATCCGCCTCGGCAATTTTTTGCCAAATTAAATCCGTCGCTTTTTGAATTTCAAATTTTTCTAATAAATCAAAAAATTCTTGCGGAATAGTCTTCTCTGGGATAGTAACCGGCTCGCTTAAATTTGTCTCCGCCATTTTCATCACTCGACTAACCAAATTACCCAAACCATTGGCTAAATTGGCATTATAGGCCTCTTTGAACATCTCCCTAGTCATTGGACTATCCTCAAAAGGACTGAGCTCCCTAGTGACATAATAACGCATAGCATCAGTGCCGTATGTCTGAATTAATTCTACTGGATCAATACCATTACCTAAGGATTTACTCATTTTCATGCCACCCGCCCCGGTCACAAAACCATCAATCACCACCGTTTTGGAATTCAATAAACCGGCCGCCATTAGCATAGCTTGCCACATGGCCGTCTGCTGACGTAAATTATCCTTGCCACAATATTGAACCATACCGCCAGTTTTCACTTGCCATTTATTAAACTTCTCCATATCGTCTGGCCAACCGATAGCCGAAACATAATTTACCAAAGCATCAAACCACACATACATTACTTGCTCAGCATCACCAGGCACTTCTATACCCCAAGGCATTTTTTCTTTTAATCTAGAAATGCTAAAATCGGTCAGACCAGCTGACACAAAATTTCTAATTTCATGAAAACGGGATTCCGGTATCACAAAAGTTGAATTCTGATCATAATAATCTAAAAGTGGTTTCTGGAATTCAGAAAATTTAAAAAAATAATTCTCTTCATCACGTAATTCCAGTTCCCGATTCGGATGATCGGGGCATTTACCATCCACTAAATCTGAATCGGTTTTTTCTAATTCACAGCCAATACAATATTTTATTTGATAATTTTTTTTATAGATATAGCCATTCTTATCACACAATTCCCAAAAAGCTTGAGCTGATTTTATGTGTGATTCATCAGTCGTTCGAATAAAATTTACTTCATCAAGCATCCCCAATAATTTTAATAATTCTTTAAACTTATTAGCATAAAAATCTGCATATTCCTGGGGTGTTTGCCCAACTTCCAAGGCCTTATTATATATTTTCTGACCATGCTCATCGGTGCCAGTATTAAAAAAAACATCAAATCCAATTAATTTTTTGTAGCGGGCAATCACATCGGCCCGCACCATTTCTAAAGCATGCCCCATATGGGCTGGTGCATTTACGTAAGGAAGTGTAGTCGTAATATAAAAATTATTAGACATGATTCATATCTTTATCTTTCTGCACATCATCAATAAATTCCATCAAAACTGAGGTGATGGGAACCGATAAAATAATACCCAGGAAGCCAGCAAATTTGGCTCCCACGATTAAAGCCAAGATAACAATTATAGGCGAAACACCAACCACCTTCTTTACCACTAATGGATAAATCAAATGATTTTCAAATTGCTGAATAATAATAAATAGACCGAGAACCAATAAAGCGGTAGTCAAACCACCACCAGAAAAACCAAATAAAATTGCTGGGATAGCAGATAGAATCGGGCCAAAAACTGGGATAATTTCTAAAGCCCCTGCCAAAACGGCTAAAATCAAAGCATTCTGAATACCTAGAATCATTAAACCTAAATACACCAAAACGCCAACTACAATTCCTAAAAGCAATTGACCCTGCATCCAATAACCAATTTTTCTCTGAGATCTTTTCCATAGATCAATAATGTAGGCCTCATTTTTTTGGGGTGTAATAATTTTCAAAAACTTTTCTACCCCACCCTCCTGTACAGCCAAGTAGAAAGACAAAACAATTATTAAGATAAAAGACAGGGCGCCTCCAAAAATACCAGTGGCAATATTAATAATACTATCGGAAGAATTGGCGGTTAGGCCCTGAAATCTAATCAGTAAGCTCCTTAGGGCGGAAGGCTCTACTGATCCAGAAGATAAACCGCCGATAATTTCCTTACTATCGTTAAGACCAGCAGATATATTTCCAGCCGTTTGTCCTGTTTGTACTAATTTAGCATCGTTTAAAGGATTCCAGAGAGTAATGGAATCTAAATATTTCGGTGCATTACTTAGTAAGTTTGAAGCTTCATCCAGAACCGACGGAATGAAAAAATATAATAATCCAGAAAAAATCAATATAACACCAATATAGGTGATCATAACAGCAAATAATCTTTTTACCTTATAACAGCCAAACCATTTAATCAGCGGCTCAACTGATGAAGCGATGACAACCGCCGTTAGAACAACTAAAACCAAATCTAATAGCTGATATAATAAAAAAGCAATCAGTAAAATAATCAGAGTTTTTATTACTGTCCCTGAACTTATGGTAACGCTAAAATTTCTCTCAGGCTTTTCCATGAATCAAGTATATCACATTTAACTAGAACTTTAAAACATCCTCCAGTTCCTTTTTATCGTCAAATCGCCCAACTATAGCCAAATTCAAACCCTGATCAACAAAGATTTCCTGAGCTAGATTTCTAATATCTTCAGCTGTTACCGACTCAATTTCCACTTTTATTTCCTCTGGAGTCTTAATTTTCTTATTCATAACTTCCTGCCCACCTAAAAATTTAGCCAAAGAATCAGAAGATTCCAAACCCAAATACATAGTGCCAGCCAAATTCTGTTTAACCTTTTGTAATTCCGTTTCCGTAACCAAAGTTGTTTTTAATTTATTTAACTCCTTTAAAATAACAGAAATAACTTCCCTTACCCGTTTATTATCCACGCCAGCACTCACTGTAAACAAACCATGATCTGTGAAGACGTCTTGACTAGCATGAACATAATAACAAACACCCATTTCATCCCTTAATTTTTTAAATAGACGAGAACTCATGCCTGCATCTAGTATTCCCACCAAAACATCTATAATCCGCTCCCGTTGATCATAGAGACCGAAAGTTCTAATTCCTAAGACGAGATGGGTCTGATCGGTTTCTTTTTTAAATAAAGACACGGCTGGCTTATCCTGTCGATCAATCACCACTTCCTTTTTACCCTTCTCCTGTCTAGGCATAATGGAAAATATCTTTTCTACTTCCTTAATAACCTGACCTTCATTAAAATTCCCAGAAATGACCAAGGTAGTAGCTGCAGACGTATAAAATTTATTCCGATAATTGACAAAATCCTCCCGACTCATTTGTTTAATATTTTCCTTCGATCCGGCAATATTCCAACCCGCTGGCTGATCACCATAAACCAGTTTCAAAATCAAATCCTGAACTTTAGCCTGCGGTAAATCTTCATACATATTTATTTCCTCAATAATTACACCCTTTTCTTTGTTCATTTCTTTTTCATCAAAAATCGGATTTAAATACATATCGGAAATAATATCCAAAAGTTTGTCTAAGTGATGATACTCCGCTTTAGCATAGTAACCGGTATATTCCTGACCAGTAAAAGCATTGTAAACAGAACCGAGATTATCCAACTCGGTGCTAATATCCGCATTAGAGGGACGTCTTTTTGTCCCCTTAAAACACATATGCTCCAAGAAATGTGATATGCCATTTTTTTTCTTGGTCTCATATTTGGACCCAGCCTCCACCAATACAAAAACCGTCACCGTCGGATTATCCTTCATCGGCACAGTAATAATTCTTAAGCCATTTTCTAAAA
>CAZIYU010000031.1:0-3919 GCA_964543595.1 uncultured Candidatus Saccharibacteria bacterium
ATTAGGAAGCATGGTTCACCAATACACTTTAGAGAAGTGGCAAAAATTATTACTGAGGTATTTAAAATTAAGGCTCATGTGGCCACAACTCACAATGAGTTGATTAAAGATCCACGTTTTGTTTTGGTGGGTCGAGGCCTATATGCCTTGTCCGAATGGGGTTATATGAGTGGAGTAGTCAAGGATGTGATCAGAAAATTGATTGAAAAGAATGGCCCAATGACTAAAGCCGAGGTGATAGAGAAGGTAATGAAAGAGCGCTATGTTAAGGAAAATACCATTGTTATCAATCTACAAAATCCTAAATACTTTAAGAAAAACAAGGAAGGGAAGTATGAGATAATTAAATAAGTTAAAACAGAAGACGCCAAATGGCGTTTTTTGTTTGGCAAGAAAATCTATATTGTGATATTATAGTAAATATGTTTTTGGAGCTTTTGATAAAATTTAATACTGAGATAATACCACTGATTTATAAGATTCTTTTTATGTTAGCCCCCATTCTTATTCCAATCATCCTAATATATATTGTCGTATTATTATATGTCCGTTCAGTTCAATTAAAATATATCGCCAAACAAGAACCAGTTCTTTTGGAAATTAAAATTCCCAAAGATATTCAGAAATCTCCATTGGCCATGGAAATTGTGTTAGGCGCTATGCAACAAGGTGGAGCCGCTACCTATACTGAGGCTTATTTAGAAGGAAAAGTCATCGGCTGGTTTTCCTTAGAACTAGTATCAATTGCTGGAGAAGTGCATTTTTATATTTGGGCTTGTGAGAAAAAATTCAAAGCTCTATTGGAACATCAAATCTATGCCCAATATCCTACCGTGGAAATTTATGAAGTACCAAAGGATAAAGATTATGCTAAACAAATTCCATTTGATTTAAGCACCTATGGAATTTGGGGTCTGCAATATAAATTAACTCAAAAAGATGTCTATCCAATCAAAACCTATGTAGATTATAATATGGATAAAGATCAAAAGGATGAATATCGTATTGACCCGATGACAGCCGTACTTGAGTTTTTAGGTTCTGTTGGTAAGGACCAGCAGGTTTGGCTACAGATTTTAATTAAAAGGCATAGTGAGGAGGGTATTAAGGAATTTAAATGGAAGAAGAAGGTAGATTGGAAACAGGCGGCTGAAGATGAAATTAAGGATATTAAAAAGAAAGCCACACCGGAAAGTAAAAGCGATTTCCCTGGCTTCCCAAATATGACTAAGGGCCAAACAGAAAAAATTGCCGCCATTGAGCGTAGTATCGGAAAAATGGCCTTTGATACCATGATTCGCGGTATATATATAGCTAAAGGTAGCTCCTTTAACCCGATTAACATTACCGGTCTAATTGGATCAATGAGACAATATAGCTCCAATGAATTAAACGGTCTAAAAATATCAGTTTGGACCGATACCGATAAGGATTTTCCACTATATAAAGATTTGGTTGTTTTGTTTCCCTTTTTAAGGAAACAAAGAGAAGCTTTTAAGGCACGGCTAACCAAAAGAATGTTTAATGCCTATAAATTACGTTCACATTTTTATCCACCATATCAAAATTATCGTCAGAATTCATTTATTTTAACAACTGAGGAAGTCGCTACTATGTATCATTTCCCTGGAAATGTTTCAGCCACCCCAACCCTAAGCAAAATCCCATCAAAAAAATCTGAACCACCAGCCAATCTCCCAATCAAGAAAGCTTTATGAAATTTTTGAATATTTGGAAAGATATCTTACAATATTTTACTATTCAATGGCAAAAGAAATTAATTAAAAATATTTCTTATGCTCTAATTTCTATTGTCACTATAATTTTGCTTTTTTATTTTGTCTACTGGCGCGCCCCAGTTGATTTTCCACTCGGTTCAATGTATACAGTTGACCAAGGTACTGGCCTAAACAAAACTGCCTCACAATTACAGAAGATGAATATTATTCGCTCTGAATTTTGGTTTAAATCAGCTCTGGTGCTATTTGGTGGTCCTAAAGGTCTTATCGCTGGTGATTATGTCTTACCTAGTAGACTAAATGTTTTCAAGCTAGCCTTTCGCTTATCTCATGGTGATTATAAATTAGTTCCAGTGAGAATAACTGTTCCAGAGGGACATACAACTTTTGAAATTGCTGATTTGCTAATACAAAAATTACCTAAAATTAACAAAACAGAATTCATTAAAAAAAGCGCCGAATTCGAAGGGTATTTATTCCCCGATACATACTATTTTCTTCCTAATTCCAATATTCAAACAGTAATAGAGGCGATGAGGAAAAATTTTGAGCACAAAATTATTGAGCTAGATGAAGCGATTCGGACTTTTGATAGACCACTAGAGGATATAATCAAAATGGCTTCTATTGTAGAGAAAGAAGCAAGAAAAATGGAGACAAGACAGATAGTAGCTGGCATATTGTGGGAAAGAATCGCTCTAGATATGCCATTGCAAGTTGATGTTTCTTTTAAATATATTAACGGTAAGGTGACAAAGGATTTAAGCCTAGAAGATTTGAAGGTTGATTCACTCTATAATAGTTATCTATATAAAGGCTTACCACCAACACCAATATCTAATCCTAGCCTAGATTCTATTTTGGCAACGGTCACCCCAATTGAAACAGATTATTTATTTTTCCTCACTGGGCGAGATGGAATTATGCATTATGCCAGCACCTATGCTACTCATTTAATAAATAAGGAATTATTTTTAGATTAGAAAAAGCGAGCCACAGGCGCTCGCTTTCTACTTCCTTCCGTGTTCAGGGCAGTGAATAATCGTCTCACCATCCTTCTCCATTACCGTCCAGCTCAGTTCCTTACCAGCAATCGCAATTTCTTCTGCACTGGCTGTAAGGAATCCGATATTTTGGATGAGGATTGTGATTTGATGATGACACCCGGCCTTATCACACGTAAGAAGGTATTGATGAGCTACGAGCTTATACATAGCCACCTCCTTTGTTCTATTCTGGTATTATAATACCATATATGATAGATTTTGTTAATATGAAAGCAAAAGAAATAAAGAATCATAAAGGAATAGTCTATGTAGGACTTTCTGGGGGAGTGGATAGCTCCGTTTCTGCCGCCTTACTTAAAAAAGCTGGTTTTGACGTCCATGGTGTATTCATTAAAGTATGGCAACCAAATATAGAGATTACTGGAGGCTGTACCTGGAAGGAAGACCGGCTTGATGCGATGCGAGTTTGTGCTAAATTAGATATTCCATTTCACACTCTAGATCTAGAAAAAAAATATAAAAAAGAAGTGGTGGATTATATGATAAATGAATATAAGGCCGGCCGCACGCCTAATCCCGACGTCATGTGTAATAAATATATTAAATTTGGCGGCTTTTTTGATTGGGCTATGAAAAAGGGAACAGATTATGTGGCTACCGGACATTATGCGCGGACGCGAGTAAAAAGTTATAAAGTTCATAATGTTAAAAGTAAGAAAAAAACCTGGACTAAAAAACTTTATAAACTTGATGAACCTTATGAACTTTTAACTGGTGTCGACACCAATAAGGATCAAAGTTATTTTCTCTGGACTCTGACACAAAAGCAACTTTCAAAAACATTATTTCCGATAGGGGATTTAGAAAAAACAGAAGTTAGAAAATTAGCTAGGAAATTTGGTTTAGAGACAGCGACAAAAAAAGATAGCCAAGGATTATGTTTTATAGGTAAGGTGGATATGGCAGATTTTTTAAAGAATTTCATTAAGACAAAGACGGGAAAAGTCTTGAACGAAAATGACAAAATAATTGGTACCCATAATGGAGCTCAACTTTACACCATTGGCCAACGTCACGGATTTACTCTAACTAAAAATTCACCTAGCGATCAAAAGAAATTTGTTGTTAAAAGACCTGAAAATGCAACTATATCAGGATTATTTTCTTTTATTG
>CAZIYU010000031.1:3929-7462 GCA_964543595.1 uncultured Candidatus Saccharibacteria bacterium
AGATAATAAAGATAATACGATTACTATTTCCGATAGAAAAATAATAAATGAAAAAACCAATCAAGAAATTGGGCTTATAAATATTAATTGGATTCTTGATAATTCAATAGATGAGAAAAAAACATATAAAGCCAGAATTAGATATCGAGGAGAACTTAATAAATGCAAGATATTATTATTAGGGAACGATAAATGCAAAATTATATTTCAAAATGAGCCAATGGCCCCAGCTTCTGGTCAATCTGTTGTTATTTATGATGCCTGCCCGCCATATGGGCGGGAGGAAAACTGTCTCGGTGGAGGAATAATTGAATAGCATAATTTTTTTAGAAATAGTATAATGATTGCAAATGGAAGGTAAAACAGGAATTTATATTATCAAGTCAGATGGAGTCAGAGAGCTTTTTGATCGCGAGAAGCTCTTAAAATCACTACATAAAATAGGCACCGATCAAAATACCGCTGATTTGATTATTTCTAAGATCGAATCAACTATAACTGATGGCCAAACCACAAAGGAAATATACCGTCAGGCTTTTACCTTATTAAAGAAACATCAACGTCCGGTTGCTCTGCGTTATTCATTAAAAAGAGCAGTGGGTGAGCTCGGTCCATCTGGTTTTCCTTTTGAGAAATTCGTGGCCGAAATATTTAAAGCCCAGGGCTATCAGGCCGTAACTGACCAAATTGTCATGGGTAATTGTGTTCCCCATGAAATGGATATTGTGGCCTATAATGACAATGAATTAATAATGGTTGAAGCAAAGTTTCATTCTGATTACGGTGCTCATTCTGATTTAAAAGTAGCTCTCTATATCAAGGCGCGTTTTGAGGACTTACAAAATACTGTCTATAAATACGGTGGTCAGGAAAGAAAAATGACCAAAGGAATGCTCATTACCAATACCAAGTTTTCCACTACAGCTATTCAGTATGGGGAATGTGCTAATTTAAACATGGTGGGTTGGAATTATCCGCGAGAAAATAATTTACATGATATGATCGAAAAGCTTAATCTGACACCGATCACCGCTCTCACTACCCTCAGCCATGTCGAAAAGAAAATGTTTCTAGCTAATGATATTGTTTTATCAAAACAATTAGGGGATTTTGGTTTATTAAAAAGCTATGGCCTTGATGATATCAAAGCCCAGGCAGTCATTAAAGAGGTATATGATTTATGCAAAGAGTGTGTGGGCCCAGATGAAGCGGAAAAGATAATTTCTAAAAATAATTCAGAGACCAACAAAACTGATGAGCCAATATTATAATTCCAAAAGAACCAGAGGCTTGTATGATACCAAGTCCAAAGAACCGCATCGCCTATCCCGCTCCAAACTGGATTTATTTATGAATTGCCAGCGTTGTTTCTATCTGGATCAAAAATGTGGTGTTGGCCGACCGGCTTCATTTCCTCTGACTCTAAATAATGCTGTTGATTATTTAATGAAGAAGGAGTTTGATATTCACCGAGTAAAAGGAACGGCCCATCCACTAATGAAAACATACGGTATTGATGCCGTTCCATTTAATGATCCTAAAATGGAAGAATGGCGTGATGCTCTGAAACGCGGTATTTCATATTTACATAAACCGACAAATATTATTCTGCGTGGGGGAGTAGATGATATTTGGATTAATAAGGCTGGAGAATTGATAGTAGTAGATTATAAGGCGACTAGTAAGGATGAGGAAATTACTTTAGATGAGGAATGGAAAATCCAATATAAGAGGCAGATGGAAATTTATCAGTGGCTCTTCAAACAAAATAATTATATGGTTTCCGACACTAGCTACTTTGTCTATGTAAATGGTAAAACCGATAGGGAAGCCTTTGATGGTAAATTAGATTTCGATATCACCATTATTCCTTATAGTGGAAATACTGATTGGATTGAAAAAGAAATATATGGAATGAAGGAGTGCCTGGAATTAACTAATGCCCCAGCCCCAAATAAGGACTGCGATTATTGTAATTATCGAAAATCAGCCGGTGAAAGTCTACAAAAACTAGCAAAGGAAGAGAAGGCAAAAGGCACACTTTTTAGTTAAACCTATTTATGCTATATTTTACAAATGCAATCTAAAGAAATTCGTGAGCGATATTTAAAATTTTTTGAGAGCAAGGGACATAAAATCATCCCTTCTTCTTCCTTAATACCTGAAAATGACCCGTCGGTTCTCTTTACTACTGCTGGCATGCAACAATTTAAGAAATACTATTTAAATCCGGCACTGGCAGAAAAAGAATTAGGAACTAAGAATGTCACCTCGGCTCAAAAATGTATACGAACCGGTGATATTGAGGAAGTGGGAGATAATACCCATCTCACCTTCTTTGAAATGTTAGGTAATTTCTCATTTGGTGGCTATGGCCGAAAAGAGGCAATTCAATATGCCTACGAATTTATTACCAAGGAAATGAATTTGGACATCTCCTATGTAACAATTTATCATGGTAGTGAAAATGTTCCTCGAGACAATGAATCAGAAAAAATATGGCAAGACTTAAATGTTAAAAATATCAGAGAGGAGGGTGATGATGTTTTTTGGGGACCAACGGGAGATTCCGGTCCCTGTGGACCAACAACTGAAATTTATTGCCAGAATGCTGCCGGACAGGACGTAGAAATCTGGAATATAGTTTTTAATGAATATTTTTGCAACAGCTCACGGGAAAAACTAAATAATGGAGAAGCCACATTAGAGAAATTACCAGTATTAGGAATTGACACTGGCATGGGGTTTGAACGCTTAGTCATGACAGTTCAGAATAAGGAAAGCATTTATGATACTGATATATTTAATGGCGAGAAAATCAAAAGTGAAAGAATAATTGTTGATCATATTAAGGCAGCAGAATTTATGATTTCTGACGGAGTATTACCTTCCAATACTGGAGCGGGGTATGTCTTGCGCCGATTAATCAGGCGGGCGGTTCGATTTTCGCCGGATCTTCTCAAAACTGATAGTGAACAAATTAAGGACGAGGAGGAAAAATTTAAATTAACTCTTGAAAAGGGTCTAAAGGAATTTGAGAAAGGAGTGGATCCTTTCGTATTATTTACCACTTATGGTTTTCCGATTGAAATGACTGAGGAATTAGCTAAAGAGAAGGGAAGGACTATTGATAGACAGAAGTTTGACGAGGATTTGAAAAAGCATCAAGAATTATCGCGGACGGCATCGGCTGGAATGTTTAAGGGCGGATTAGGTGGAACAGGCGAAATGGAAACAAAATATCATACCGCAACGCATTTACTTTTAGCATCCTTACGACAGGTGCTTGGAACTGATATTGTGCAAAAAGGTAGTAACATTACCACTGAAAGATTACGATTCGATTTTAACTGGCCGGAGAAATTAACACCAGCACAAATTACCGCTGTGGAAGATTTGGTGAATGAAAAAATTGAAGAAAAATTACCGATAGAAATGCTAGAATTACCAAAGGCAGAAGCTAGGAAAATTGTCACTACTCTGTCATTCGATTTATCCAAATATGGCGATATGGTTAAAGTCTATAAAATAGG
>CAZIYU010000032.1:0-7183 GCA_964543595.1 uncultured Candidatus Saccharibacteria bacterium
TTTTTCTCTAAACTAACACCTGACCCCTAACGTTTATTTTACTGTTCCGCCGGCTTTCTCAATTTTTTCCTGAGCTGCTTTGGACACAGTACAACCGATCAAAGTAATTTTCTTCGTTAATTCCCCACTACCTAATATTTTAATCTTCTGATTTTTACCTTTATATTGTCCAATGACACCGGCAGCAAATAAAGTTGAAGGCTTAACTGTGGCTCCCGCCTTAAAAGTATCTTCAATTAAATTCAAATTAATAGCCTGAACCGGATTCTTTACTCCAGTGATTGATTGAAAACTATAACCGCGAAGCTTTGGCATACGCTTAATAAAGTCTCTCCACTCTGGACGAATTTTATGTCCGGCGCGAGCGGTCTGACCCTTACCACCACGACCAGAAGTCTTGCCTCGGGTTCCACCACGACCAACAATCATCACTTTCTTATTGGGGGTTTTCCTTTTTATATTATGTATCTGCATATAATTTATTTCAATTTTGACAAAGCATCTACTGCCGCTCGAGCAATATTTAATTTATTCTTAGAACCAGATAATATTTTAGCTGTCACATCCTTGACGCCCGCTAAGTCTAACACATTTCTGACGGCACTACCGGCCACTACTCCACGGCCTGGCGCCGGTCGAATAACAATTCGAGCACTACAATATTTTGATTCTACCTGATGGGCAATGGATAAAGTTTTGGTAGTATTAACGGTAATCATATTCTTTTTAGCATCACGCAGGGCTTTATCAATAGCCAATGAAGTATCATTAGCTTTTCCTAAACCAACACCTACTTTACCTTTCTTATCACCGGCCACCATGGCCACACTAAAGGAGAATCGGCGACCACCAGTGGCCACTCGGGCCACGCGTCGGATATTCAACATTTTCTGTTCAAATTCATTTCGAGGGCGAGAATCGCGATGGCCAGGTTTGCGTGGATTTTTAGCGCGCGCCCCAAAACTCCCTCGCGGACCATTAGCCCTCGGTATAAAAGTACTTGGACGTCCACCAGCTACCTGAGCAGGTGTTTGTACGGGAGTAGTATTTTCTTTTTTTGGTTCCATATCCATATTTTTTTATTAAAATTTAAGTCCCCCTTCTCTAGCTCCATCGGCAAAAGCTTTCACTCGGCCAACATATTTAAAACCGCCCCGATCAAAAACTACTTCACTTATTTTTTTCTCCTTTGCTAATTTAGCAATTTCCTTACCCGTCTCCGCACAACGATCAGTAAAAGTCTTACCCTTCACTTTCATTGAAGATAGAGAAACAATTGTCTCTGCCTTATCATCATTAATTAACTGTCCGTAAATAAATTTATTTGATTTAAAAATAGACAGACGGGGTTTAGCTTCCGTACCAAAAATCTTGGCGCGAATTTTTTTATGCCTTCGTTCTACTTTCATTTTTTTAAGATTTAATTTTTTCATCTTCTTTATTGAAGTCAACCTTGAACGTTGCGGCAACGTGCCAGGTTGACTACCTTATTAGACCGTCTTCTTACCTTCCTTTCTCTTAATTACTTCCATTTCATAACGAATTCCTTTGCCCTTATATGGTTCTGGCTTTTTCAAAGCCCGTAATTCTGCCACATAACGGCCCACAAATTCCTTATCAATACCGGAAATGGTGATCAAGTTTTTCTCGGAACTTATTTTCAGTTCCTTAGGGATGGCAACGGTAACCGGATGGGAAAAACCTAATTTAAAAACTAAATTTGTGCCTACTACATCAGCCTTAAAGCCGATACCTTCCACGATCAATTTCTTTTCATAGGCTTTATTAACACCTAAAATCATATTATTCACATGAGAAGCCACTGTACCCCACAGGCTATTTAAATCTACATTCATTTTCTTGGCAATGGGAGTAAAGGAAATTTTACCATCAACATTTTCAATTTTAATACCAGAACGGAAAGTTCGAGTCAATTCACCCAAAGGACCCTTGACGGAAACTTTATTTCCCTCAATCTTTACTTCCGTCTTAGCCGGAACAGTTATTATTTTTTTTCCAATTCTTGACATCTTTTTCTTTATTTGTTTATCAATTCGTTATATTTGTATGATTCGTATATTCGTTTATTTACCATATTTTAAACAAAACTTCTCCACCCACTTTTTCTTTGATGGCCTGGCGATCAGTCAAAATACCTTTTGGGGTTGAAAATATAGTTTTCGCATAACCACCCTTGGTAGGATGAATTTCTTCATAACCTTTATACACGCGTCGGGATAATTTTGATATTCTCTGTACTTCTTTTATTTTGGACTCGCCATTATGATAATTTAAAACCATCTCTAAATTTGTTCCCGCCTTATTTTTTAAAACTGATTTCAAATAACCTTCAGCAACTAAAACACTAGCAATAGCTTCCTTTAATTTAGAATAAGGTAAAAGAACGGTCTCTTTTTTTACCTGACTAGCATTCTTAAGTCTGATTATTAAATCTGAAATTGGATCGGTTACCATGATGATTTTTTTATACCCGGAATTTTACCCTGATTGGCAAATTCTCTAAAGCAAATACGACATAAATCGAAATCTCTCATATAGCCATTTTTTCGGCCACAACGAAAACAACGTCTCACCACTCGTGAGGCAAATTTTGGATCTTTCTTGGCTCGTGCTTTGACTGATGTTTTTGCCATTGAAATTATGCCTTTTTAAATGAAAAAGCCCTTATGAGCTTTGTGGGGGTATAGTAGCAAAATGAACGAAATAAGTCAACCGCCCCTACCACCTCCCCCTGAATACAGGGTACTCCTCCTTAGAAAAGGCGGAGATGAAGCCCAAGAAAATATGGAAATTAAAGCAATTAAAAGAGCCGGGGTGGTTACACCCCGGCTCGAGTTCTCTTCCTCCCTCATTCGGGCAGTCTTACACGAAAAACGACCTCATACTCCATGCGGGTCAAAATCACTTTATAACCCTTCTCATGGACACGGATTATTCCACGCCCGAGCAACAAGCCGATGAAGTACGGCACTAACTGCGAGCCGTTCCCCCGCCAAAAGTCAGAGGTACAAGGAGCAGATTTCAACAGCTCGCCCAGATCCTCATTACTAAACACTCTTTCTGGACGAAGAACGACTTGCCTCGCAACCCACTGGAATTGAGCCTGCTGATCTCCTTGGAGTGAAAAATTCGACTCCCAGCACGGTTCCATACGAGCAAACCGTTTGAGTTTATCAATCCAGCCGACTATCGGCTTGTGTCGGCCCTCCATCACGATCCGTCGATCGGACTCGAGTTTGCAGGTGATGTCATAAAAAACACCGAGAATATCATCTGCATTATGCACCAACTCCGCCACCACCTTGCCGAGCATTTCCTCTTTTGAGGGCATGGTCAGCCTCCCTTCTTGTAATGCCGTCAGTTACTTTGAGACGTAAGGTCCCAAATACGATAACCGAGAGCAACTAATCCATTTTTTATACTACTACTAAAAATATTCCTGTCAACCCGGTAGTAGATTTTGCCATCAAAAAATCTTGGGGATTTTTCTTAAAATCCAATGGCAAAATTCACTACCGGGTCAATAAAGCCTCGCCTATCTTATACTGCTCGCCGGCGCCCATGGTGATGAGGAGATCAGAGGGGCCGAGGGAGGATTGAAGATAAGAAATAATTGAGTCAAAATCAGGGAAAGAAAGTACAGACACAACCGCCTTGTCAGCAGAGCCTCTCCTAAATCCTCCCCCAAAGGAAGGACTTTTAGAACCCCTTCCTTGGGAAGGGGCAGGGGTAGGCTCAAGGTGGTGGAGTGAAATTTTTTCAGCAAGTATCTCTGAAGAAATACCTGGATCAAAAACTTCTCGCGCGGGGAAAATGGGCGTTAAAATTATTTCATCCGCATCGCCAAAAGCAGTGGCAAATTCATTTAATAATAATTTGGTACGAGAAAATAAATGTGGTTGGAAAACCACCACGATTCTTCTGTCGGGAAACATTTCCCTCGCTCCTTGCAGAGCGGCTCGAACTTTTTGCGGGTTATGCGCATAGTCATCATAGACCAAAGCTCCGGACTTTGTTTTGCCTTTATATTCAAACCTTCTCCATGTTCCCGTAAACTGAGTCAAAGATTTCTTAGTTTTCTTTAAATCAATATGCAAAACTTTCGCCACAGCGAAAGCGGTTTTAGCATTCTGCCGATTATGCTCACCTGGTACTAATAATTTTTCTTTTAACTCAATCTCACTATAATCAATAACCTTACATCCTACATTATGAATAATAGGCTGTAAATTTGGTAATTTTGTATTACAAATTAAAAAACCATCCTTCGGTAATTTTTTAGCTAAATGTAAAAAGGAATCTTGAATATCAGCCAAATCCTTATAAAAATCTAAATGATCTTCATCTAAATTATTTATCACTAAAATAGACGGTTCTAAATTATGAAAAGATTTTTTATATTCATCAGCCTCTACCACCAAATACTTTGACTTACCCATTATGAAATTAGTATCGGCTTCCCCCTCCTTTTCTAAGGAGGGGTGTCCAGTCTGCTGGACGGGGCGGTGGATCAAGCTCCCCACAATCACTGTCGGGTCTAAGCCCGCATCTATCATGACCTTTGCCACCATCGCGGTCACCGTAGTCTTGCCATGAGTACCAGAAACAGCAATGGTATATTTTTCTTTAGAAATAATATTTAAAGTTTGGGGATAAGTGAGCATTGGAATTTGTCGCCTTTTTACTTCCATAAATTCCGCATCTGTTTCTGGAATGGCCACCGTGTAAATTACCAAATCACATTCTTCAGGCACGTTTTCTTTTTTCTGTCCAATAATTATTTTCGCTCCCGCTTTTCTTAATTCCTCTGTCACTTTGGTTTCATCCCGATCGGAACCAGTAATTATTTTCCCTTCAAGTAAAAGCATCCGCGCAATGGCCGAAATCCCAATTCCACCAATACCAATAAAATGAATTTTCTGGGCTTGTTTTAAAATATTTTCAGACATTTATCTATATTAACAAAATTTGGATAAAAAAATAGGGCTGGGGGAAGATTTTACAATCTCCTCCCCCAAACCCTATTCGCAGCTCGCTCTAGGCGACTGTTGTCTGTGCCTCCCGTGTCAATTCTGCCCGACGCTCACGCATCTTATCACCGTAGGAACGCTTCTTCGGTTTGATCACGGGTAAGGTGACCAACTCACCGATTTGTGCCGGATCTGGTCTATTTTCCTCGTGATACGCCGTATACACCAGTTCCGGAACGAGAATCTCTCGTGGCGGATTGACGTTTCTCTGCTTCCAGCTGAGTGCCCGTTGAGAAAACCGTTCATCAAACAGATCAAGTGCCTGGGCATAAGCATCCTTATATGCCCAACCGAAGGCGACTTCGGGATGATCAAACCGGCGCTCGAAGATCACCCAAGTTCCCTCTCGTACGCCACTTTCCGCCATTTCAGCCTGTCGATCCAAAAAAGACAAGCCGGCGACATCAACCACAATCGGTCGATGCGTTCTGGGGTGAATGAGAACAGGATCACCAATGATTTTTCCGCCGATATAAGTTATCGGCAGAACCTTGGCCTCACCCTGATAGATTTCAGTCACCACTCCCGCCTCCCAATTCATTGGGAGATAACCGCTAATCTTTGGAACTGTGCCCATATTTCACCGCTCCCTTCTACCTTTTTTATTGTTCAACTAAACTCACAAGCATCCGCTTGCTACAAAACCACTTTGGTTTTCCTATCTATTATTAAGTATAATACCTTTCAATGTAAAAGTCAAGCTCTCGTTATGATTCAATACGCCACTCGACTGGCGTATTTAAAACACCTTATTTCAGGCCATTTATTAGAGCATCAAATTGATCACCACGATCATATTCATTCTTAAACATGCCAAAGGAAGCAAAAGCCGGTGAAAGTAATAGAATATCCCCTTTTTTACATTCCTTCATCGCTCCATTTACCGCCTCCTTTAAGCTGACGCAACGTATTGCCTTAGGAAGATCTAATTTAGCCGAACCAGTGCCATCTAGAAGAAAGACTTTTTTGCAATATTTAGGAATCACTTTAAGCAATCCCATCATATCCAAACCCTTATCCGCCCCACCTATGATCAAAACTATTCTTTTCTTCAAGGTCTCACCTTGAAGAGCTCGCAGAGCCGCTATGGTTCCATCCGGCGTCGTAGCCGTCGTATCATTATAAATTTTTATTCCTCTCAATTCTCGAATTAATTGTAAACGCCCCGGCACACCAGCAAAATTTTCTACACCCTTCTTTATAATATTTAACGGTACACCAAGAACCTCACAGGCTTTTATAGCACAAGCAATATTTTTTAAATTATGTTCACCCGGAATTTTTATTTTCCAATTTTTAGGTACATCACTAGCTTCGGCAACAATTTTATGACTTTTTATTTTTCCAATCTGTTTAGAAATTTCCTCTCCACAAATCAGATAATCGTCTTGATTCTGATTTAAATAAATTTGAGCTTTATCTAAAAAATATTTCTGCATCGCCCTTGCCCCGCGGAGCTTTAGCGGAGTGGGGTCGGCTACCATTTTTAAATAAAAGTTCAGATGATCCTTCATCAAATTTGTAAAAACTGAAATCTGCGGACTCTTTTTTATTTCCCCCATACCATGTAGGCACCAAGAATCCAATTCCATTACCACCATATCCCCTGATTTAATTTTTGATAATAATGACAAAGCGGAAGTACCTCGAATATTACCGCCCAAGTGCACTTTCTGATTGAATGTTATTTTCAAAATCTCATAAATAAGATAAGTGGTGGTGGTTTTACCGCGTGTGCCGGTAACTCCGATTACTGTAATGTTTTCGGCTTGTTCCATAAACAAGGACTCGCTTTCATAAATAGGTATTTTATTTCTCTTCGCTTCAAAAAGATAAGGTGAATCTATCGGCACATTCCCCGGTTGAATTATCAGATCAGCATTTTTAAAATCAGCCAAGTCATGTCGGCCTAAAACATATTTTATCCCTTTATATTTAGATAATTTTTTAAGGGAAGGGCCTAATTCGTATTCAGACTTCAAATCGGTAATTGTGAGCTTCGCCCCACACTCCGCCAAAAATTTAGCATCACCAAGTCCCCCGCCCATGAGCCCCAGACCCATAATCGTCACCTTCTTCCCCTTAAAATATTCTTTATAGTTTGGCATAAATTTGTGCGCGCACTAGGGGTC
>CAZIYU010000033.1:0-7049 GCA_964543595.1 uncultured Candidatus Saccharibacteria bacterium
GACATGTACATAGTTTACATATATTTTGCGTCCAAGCTATTGAACCATTACGAAAAGCTTGACAAAGTCAGCCTATTTGATATAATACCGCCAGAGTTTCAAAACGGGCAAATCGCCCAAAACCGTGGCAAAAGCCACATTGTTCATCAAAAGGAGAAATGGTGGTATGAAGCCGTATATTCAGATCGTTGATAAGGAAGGCAAGATCACGTACATGCACAGTGAAAGTAATGGCTGTGATGTCATGATCAGTGGCAGTATGCCGAATGAGTTTTCGGCCACTGTCACGGACAGAACGAATTCTGATGGCGTGGAGTTCGTCTTCCAGCCCAGAGACATCGGACGAATCATCGCTCTCACGGTCTCTTCTAATACGGAAGCCTTTGTCGAGGCAATGTTCGGTAGCCATGAGTTGTACGAACTCATCGAATGTCAGGAACTCTTCTACGGGGAAGAGGACTTCGATGAGTCAGTGATCGCCGACTTCACGAATGAGCTCTTCGGCACGGACAATCAGTTTTTCTTCCGCATGGTGGAAGAGAAGGACGGCAAGTGGACACTACACTTTGTCTTCCACAACGAGGACGTGTCCAGCCTTCCGACGGAATGGAAAGAATTCTCCCGATAGTCGCGCAACCGCCTCACAGAGCAAGGAAAATCGCGTTGTACTAGAAGAGAAAAAACAGTTGATATTGACCTTGGTATTTACGGGCGTTTGTATTGCCCTAACTGTATCATTTTCAAGTATTCAGCCGGTAATTATTTTCTTCTTCTTGCACGAGATTGGACGCGGAGCAACGGGACCTATCATGGATTCCTATACCCAAAAGTGTATCACTTCTTCTAAGGAGAGGGCGACATTGTCTTCTTTTGGATCAATGGTGGGGCACTTTGGTGGAGCATTGGGACTGGTAGTGTCTGGACTGATTGCCAAATATGTCGGCATCACGTCAACATGGATCGTTTCTGGAACTGTTTTGGTTCTTGCTACCTTGTTGATGGTGAAAAACCATAAAGACAAGCCCGACCGTTCTTGTTGACCAAAAAGGGTTGGTGATTTTTATATCACCAACCCTTTTTCCTTTCATTAGCCATATTATTTGTTTTTATCTTTTAAAATATTTCTTCTTATTTTCATTAATGTTTCCAAAACGTTATTTACTCCGCCTTTTTCATTATCAGTTTTCATCATACCCAAGATTCTAAGCCCCATGTCTCCAAAAGTCTCTTTCATTAATCTAGCAATTGAAATTAAGTTACCATCAAAATTCGCTTTTAAAAATTCTTTAAACACATCCTCTTTTGCTTTATATTTATCACCAAATTCCTTTAGAATTTCGCAACAAACATATTCTAAGACTTCTCTTTGTTTATTATAACCAACGCCTGTCCAATTTTTTTCGTCTAGAGGGTCAACCCAGAAAATTTCATCCTCAGGTCTTTTTCTTTCCTTCGCAATCTTTTGTCTTATCTTTGTATTTTCTTCAGATTCACGTCTTTTTTTCTCTTCAGCTAATTCTGGTAAATCTAACAATTTTAGAAAGCTTATTTTTTCTTGCCAAGCCACGATCCCTTCATCTAAACCAGAAAAATGAGTGACCGGTCTACTGGCCTCATCTTTCTTGTGTGGCGAAGTTGCTCTAACGCCACCTCGGTATCTTTGCTCTTTAATTTTTTCTTCTTTGTTTTTATATAATTCCCAAACCTCTCTTGATTTCATGTGTAAAGCTTCATGAAAAGCCACAACGGCAAATCTTAATAAATCTGAACGTAATTCAGAAGATAGTCCAATAGCAGATGCTCTTCCTTCATAACCACCCGTTTCTGAATCAAAATATTTTTTTAATTCTTTTTTAGGTAAAATATGATAATTTTTTATAGGTATATCAAACGGTTCGACACCACACTCAAGCATTAAACGATTTGTCTCATTATTTATAAATTCTAAAATAGCAATTTGTTCTGGAGTTTTAGCATACTCTGTTTGCTTAATTTCTCTCCTTTCTCTTTCTGTTGCTATTTCTGCATCCTCCTGTTTTAAAAAAGTATTCATTTTACAGACCTTAAACTTTTCTTTCTCATCTTCTGGTACAGCTCCCACTACTTCAAATTTTGGTAGATTTTCCATACCACAAATATATCACCTTTCTATAAACTAATAAAGAAAAACTATTTTTATAGTTACAATCAGCCATAATCGGCTACATTTTATATAGCTGTAATTATCAGTTATCCACAACCCCTTTTTTTACTTGCGATAGATTATACTGCAAGGGTGTCTGAGGGGCGTCAACTCTGTATTGCTTGACTTTTACGGCTATAATCAGCTATACCTCTATAGCCGTATTTATGTATAGGTTTGGTCTAAAAATGTATAGGTTTGCCAAAAAGTGTATAGCTTTAGGCAAGACTTGCATAGCTTTTGCTAAAATGCTATACTCTCCCTGAGACAATTATGGATAAAGATTTAATCACAATTGGGGAAGCAGCGGAAATGATCGGGATAACCGTTACCACACTAAGAAGGTGGGACGAAAGCGGTCGTTTGGTTTCTATTAGAAAAACACCGACTGGTATTCGTCGTTATTCTAGAAAAGTAATAGAAACATATTTGAACGATCTATTACAATTAGCAACTGACTGGATTTCATCTGGCATAGAAATTCCTTCAAAATATTTTTGTGAAAACAGTGCTGTTTTTCAGGCCAGATTACAAAAAATGCAGAATGAATTAGCAATCATTAAAAATGAAGAAATAGAAAAGATTTTTCCCTTGGTTGTAGCGGTGGCTGGCGAAATTGGGAATAATTCTTTTGATCACAACCTAGGACAGTGGCCAGATATTGCCGGTATTTTCTTCGGTTACGATATTAATAAAAGACAAATTATATTAGCAGATCGCGGTCAGGGTATCCTACAAACCCTTAAAAGAATAAGGCCAAACTTGATTGATGATAAGGAAGCTTTAAAAATGGCCTTTACCGAGATTGTTTCCGGTCGAGAACCTGAAGAAAGAGGAAACGGCCTTAAATTTGTTAGAAATGTTGTTACAAAAAATTCAATCGGCCTTTCTTTTCAATCTGGTAATGCTCAATTAGAGTTAAAAAGGGACAGTTCAGATCTAAATCTAAAACTAGCTCAAAATTATTATCGTGGATGTATCGCATTAATTGTTTATTAGTAATAATCTCTCGATAAAAACTCGAGACAAAGAAAAATAAGATGAATATCATACTACAAAAATTTGGAACCACTCTTATATCTCGACAAACTGGTCGAGAGGCTTTTACTGCATTCAGGCCTTCGCTTAAAGATATCAATGATACAGAAATAGTAGAAGTAGATTTTAGTGGAGTTATAACTTTCTCTCCTTCGTGGGGAGATGAGTTTTTGACGCCTCTTTTGAAGGAATATCAAGATAGATTAGTCTTAAAAAACACGGAAAACCCTTCAGTTAAAGCCACATTAGAGATTCTTGAGCAAATAAGCAAGAGGAAATTCATTATTAGATAATTAGGCTAATTATGGAGTGAAGCTTGGGCTAAAGCCGTTCCAACTTCATCCCATAAGGCCGATAAATAAAATCGCGAAAGCGGTTTTTTGTTTGTCGGGGCGAGAATGTAATTTGAATTGCTTTCAAACGGGATTTGAACGGCGGAACGCTGTTTTGCTAGCAAGCAAAACCGTGAGCCGGTGCCCAGCCTAATTTTTTTGACGAAAAAAATTAAGGCGAGGGAAAAACTCCCGGCCTATGCTATAATTCTTTTATGCCAAAATTATTTCAAAAAACAGTGGAGAATTTTACCTGTGAACATTGCGGGGCGGAGGTAGTGGGGAATGGTTTTACTAATCATTGCCCAAAATGTTTATGGAGCAAGCATGTGGATATAAACCCTGGTGACCGGGCTTCGGAGTGCCAAGGAATGATGCAACCAATTCTAGTGGAAGTTCAACGGGGCGAACAAATGCTGACTTATCGTTGCACCAAATGTGGTTTCTTGCGTCGAAAGAAAGCTGAGAAGGACGATAATTTTGATGAAATTCTCAAAATCGCTCAGGGTGTAGTGTAGAAATACGGCTTTTATTTCTACTTTTTTTATGTATAATATGGGCTAGGCGGGACTAGTTAAATGGTATAATGTGGGTTTTCCAAACCTAGGTTGGGAGTTCGATTCTCCCGTCCCGCACTTTTATAAAGATAATTTATTATAAAATATGAATGACGGACCAAAATATCCAGGAGACAGACCGAGCGAAGATGATTGGAATCAGGAGGATGATAAGGCAGAGCGTTTTAATCCGACTGAATATAATTCGGAATATTTAATGGACTGTTTTTCAAAACTAGTTCCTAATCGGGGAATTACTATAGATAATATTCAAACGATTATTATGATGGCTGGTATATCTAATAGTGAATTTAAGATAGTTGAAAAAGCTTATGATTTAGGGTTTGAAAATCCTTCAGATGAACTGGAATATATTAAAAGAAAAATCGATACTACCGCTTTAGCGATCAATGCAAAAAAGAATTAAATTTTTTGAATAAAATAAAAAACCTCCTGATCGGGAAGTTTTTTATTTTGAGTTTAGTATTAAATACTTATACCTATACCTATACTTATACTCATACTTCCTACTTCACCGCTTCCTTTAAAGCTTTGGCAGCGCGGAATTTCGGCACCTTCATAGCTGGAACCTTAACGGTCTCACCAGTTCGAGGATTTCGAGCGTCTCGAGCAGCTCTCTGCTTGACAGAGAAGATACCAAGTCCGGCGATTGATACTTCCTCGCCCTTTTTTAAAGTGGCAACGATAGAATCAAACACCTTATCTACTATTTGTTCAGCTTGAACTTTGGTGGTGTTTAATACGCCATTTACGGCTTCGACAATTGCTTGTTTATTCATATTTTTATTTAATTAATTACTTGCGCAAGTAATGAACTTTTAGTTCAAATTAATAATTTTCTCGACCTTATTTCTACCATACCATTATAATACTTCATTTTTTCCTTGCAAGCCTTTTAAAAACTTGACAAAAAGGACGAGGGCTTGCGATGCAAATCCTCGTCCTTTTCTTTTGTCTTTTTTTTGGGCTTCATCTCCGCCTATTCTTAGGAGGAGTACCTGGGTCTTCGAAGGGGAGGTGGTATTATCTCGCATACCCGGTAGTGAATTTTCAATTTACAAAATTTTTTCCTGGTAAAAATACTCTTTTAGTCTACGGCGTAATAATCTTCTACCTTGTGACACCTTGAAATACTTTTCTCGCCTTTTGGCATCAAACTCATTTAAACAAGCTTCGTAATATATAAGTTTCCATGGAGCATATCGTTTCGTAGAAAAATTTTGCTTCTGATTATGTTCTTTGAATCTCCTTTTCAAATCACTTGTATAACCAATATATAACTCATCTTTAGCAGATAAGCTTTGTAATATATAAGTGTAGAACATAATCGAATTGAAAATCTACTACCGGGCATACTCCACCACTCTTAGCTCGCGGATGACATTCACCTTGATTTCGCCCGGATATTTGAGATCAGTTTCGATTTTAGAAGCGATATCGTGAGCTAATTCCTTAGCTTCCAAGTCCGAAATATCTTCTGGAGTTACAAAGACGCGGACTTCACGGCCGGCCTGTAGGGCATAGGATTTCTCCACGCCTGGGAAAGCATTAGCCAAGGCCTCTAATTCCTGCAATCTCTTAATATAATTTTCAATATTATCTCGTCTAGCTCCTGGTCGAGAACCGGAAATAGCATCGGCCACCTGAACAATAATTGATTCCACGGTCTCATAGGGAGTTTCTTCATGATGACTTTGCATAGCTTTAATAATTTCCTCACTGGCACCGAATTTTTGTAATATTCTTTTACCGATTTCCACATGAGTTCCAGCGACTTCATGGTCCACGGCTTTACCAATATCGTGCAGAAGAGCCCCAGCTTTGGCGACACCAACATTAGCCCCCATTTCTTCGGCAATCATCCCAGCGATATGAGACATTTCAATGGAATGCTGCAAAACGTTCTGACCATAGCTAGTTCGGAAATGTAATCTACCTAAAATAGCGACGATACGTGGATCCAAATTAAAGACTCCACATTCATAGGCGGCGGCTTCACCTTTTTCCTTGATAATTTTATTTATACTTAATTTTGCCTCATCTACCAGCTTCTCAATTTTAACCGGCTGAATACGGCCATCAATTAACAGATTTTCTAAAGCTACACGGGCCACTTGTCGTCTAACCGGATCAAAAGAGGAGATAGTGACAGCTCCAGGTGTATCGTCCACCATTACTTCCACGCCAGTGGCTCTTTCAAAAGCTTTAATATTTTTACCTTCCTTACCAATAATTTTTCCTTTCATTTCGTCAGATGGAATATTCACGATAGTGGACATCACATCCGAAGCCACGGAATTACCAAGCCTTTGGATGGCCGTAGTCAAAATTTCTTTGGCTTTAGCTTCATATTTTTCCTCACCAAACATTTCTAATTTTTGAATGCGAGACAAAATATCTTCTTCATATTTCTTTTCCGTGGATTTTAATATTTCTTCTTTAGCCTCTTCCACTGTTAAATTAGCAATCTTTTGCAACTCTCCAAGTTTTTCAGCCTCAATTTTATCAGTCTTAGCCCTAATTTCTTTTATTTCCTCAATTTTCTTTTTGATATTTTCTACTTCCTTATCAATATCTGTTTGCCTTTGATCTAAAAGATCTTCCTTCTTGATCAAACGAGCCTCCACGATTTTAGCGGCATCCTCTTTTTCTTTAGCCTCTTTCTTAATATCTTTTAAAGTTTCTACCGCTTTGTTTTCGGCCTCCAAAACGATTTTTTTAGCTTCCTCTTTAGCCTGAAGCATCATTCCCTTAATCTCCAATTCCATGGAGCCTCTCTTGCCGAGGGAAATAATCAGACGCAAGAAATAACCGATAGCGATACCGATTAGGCCCGTCGCGCCGGCTAACAATAATACAATTTTTAATGACATAAATTTGCGAATATGCTCCGCTTTTTATGTAATTGAAAACAAAGTT
>CAZIYU010000034.1:0-6965 GCA_964543595.1 uncultured Candidatus Saccharibacteria bacterium
ACCACCCATACCAGCCCCTCGGACTCGCCCCACCGCATCAATTTCATCCACAAAAATAATGGCTGGCGCCATACTCTTAGCCATTTTAAATAAATCACGAACTCGGGAAGCACCCACACCCACAAACATTTCCACAAATTCTGAACCAGAAATAGCGAAGAAGGCCACGCCAGCTTCCCCCGCTACCGCTCGGGCTAGCAAAGTTTTTCCTGTTCCCGGCGCACCCATCAGTAAAATTCCTTTTGGTATACGCGCCCCAATTTCCAAAAACTTTTTGGGATTTTTTAAAAAATCTACCACTTCAGATAATTCTTCTTTGGCCTCTTTGGCTCCAGCCACGTCCTTAAAGGTAATTTTTTGCGTCTTATCATTTGGCAAACTCATTCGGGCTTTGCTTTGACCAAAAGTAAAAGCTTGCATCCCAGCACCTTTTACCTGCCGAGTTAAAAACCAAATAAAAAAACCAATAAAAATAAGTGGTATTAAAAATGGTCCGAGAATTAATAACCAGTAACCAAATCCACTTTCATTTTTAATTTCTATTTTTACGGCTTCTAATTTAAGTGACTCAACACCATAATTAAATAAAGTCTGACTTAAAGCGGTACCATCCTCTTTTTGAGATTTTTTTACTATTTCTTCCGTACTGGTTCCGATTTTATTATAAGTAATTTCCAAATCATTACCGGAAACATCAATTTGCTTAACTAAACCAGCTGAAATATCTAAAGCTAATTGAGAAACTGGAATATTTTCAGCTTTTTTACTATCACCATTAATTAAAGAATATAAAGAAATAATAATTAATAAAATTAGAACAATATTTATAATATTTGAGAAAAGCGAATTTTTACCAAAAAACCCCGGACCTCTCAAACCACCCTTACGCCCACCCTTTTTCATCACCGGCCCCTGTGGCCCTTTTTTATTTAGTATTGGCATGGGTGTAATATAACACACCACTACGCTTTTTTAAAGCCGAAAAAACTATGCAGTGCAAAACAACCGCCCCGGTTCGCAAAGCCTCACCACCCCTCCTCAACTGAGAGAGGGGTATGATTCAGACCCCCTCCTGAGTTAAGGAGGGGTGCCGAGTCTGCGAGGCGGGGCGGTTGGCCAGGTGTCTGCTTTATGCTATTATCTCCCTATGGCTGAAAGTTTGATACAAAATAAAAAAGCCTTTTTTAATTATGAAATCACGGAAAAATTTACCGCCGGGATAGAGCTTTTTGGCTATGAGGTAAAAAGTATCAGAGAGAAAAAAGGAACGCTGGAAGGAGCCTATGTCACCATTCGCGGAGCCGAGGCCTTTTTAGTCGGAGCTAATATTCCGGCCTATCAACCAGCTAATGCCCCCAAGGATTTTGATTCACTCCGAAATCGTAAGTTATTATTGACCAAAAAAGAAATAAAAAAACTAACTGATTTAGAATCCAAGAAAGGCTTGACAATAGTGGCTATTGCGGTGTATAATGCTGGCAGAAAACTCAAATTGGAAATTGGTATTGCTAAAGGTAAAAAGAGTTTTGATAAAAGAGAGAATATTAAAAAACGCGAGACGGATCGTGAAATCCGCAGAACTTTGAAAAATGAATAGACAAATTTGGGGATGATCGGCCTAGACATCTGATCTGTCCTTGATTGTGCAAAGTGGTGCATTATTATACACACCTAAAATGTTAATAAACAAACAACTGCTAATAGCATTGTTTCAAGAGTAAAGTCTGTTGTGTCCCCATATTTTGCGGCCAACAATTTTGCTTTCGCTTACGCATTAGCCTAAGCGGCATCCATCTCGTCCATATCTAATAAACGAGCGTGGGTGACATAAAATTAGATTATATCGCCTGAATGTCTCGACTCGCGATGAAATAAGGGGCTAGGTTAATAGTCATTTTGTTAATTCTAAAATTATTAACTCAAGTCTGCCGTAAGGCAGAAAAAAATTAAATATACTTTGTAGAAACAATTAGGATACTCTTATGCACGGCGGTTCGATTCCGCCCATCTCCACATCAGGGCACTATTTAGTGCATTTCGACCATTGTAACCTTCTGCTGTAAGGTTTTTTGGCGGTTCTAACTTATCTGGTAAGTCATCAATCGCATTTGATAACTTTTCTACCGCTAAAAACGGTTTAAACGGTAATATAGTTAGTATTCTGTCTTTTAATTGGTGGTTATAACCTAATGAAGCTAGTATGCCACGCTTCTTGTCTAAATCTAAATCAATAATAGCCTTACCAAATTCTTCACAGGCTGTTTGAGAAAAATCAAAAGCATTTTGTAATTTGACAAACCAAGATTCAACTAAATCATTATTATCAGTTAAGTCACCTTCCAAGTTATGTTTCTCTCTTTCTAGATCTGATTTAAGTTTTGAAAACTCTTCAGGTGTGATTTCATTATTTACTCTCATATCAAGAAGGTTACTGATTCTATTTTTTACATTTTCTAGTTTTTCCTTTTTAATGTGAGCAAGAGATCCTTTACTCTTTTTTTCTTCCTCATAAATTTCTCTAAAGGCTGAGATAACCCATTCATTAATTGATTTTGGTATTTTTATTTTCTTTAAATATTCTAATATCTGGCCGTCCATTTCTTTTTCAGAAAGAGCTTTTTGAGTGCATTTACTATCCAACCTTTTAGTACAACGATAATAGGTGTAATGATGTACGTTGCCATTTTGCTGTATCTTATGTTTTTCTTCAGCTGTTATACTAGCACCACATTCAGTACATTTAAGTAAACCAGTATAAGCAAAGCGGTGTGTTTTAGGGCGGGGTCTGCCTTCCCTTCCTAATAAAATTTGAATCTTGTCATATTCTTCTTTAGATATCATTGGTTTGTGTTTACCGTCATACCAATTACCAGATCCTTCAGGAAATTCAAACTGCCCATAATAAAAAGTACTAGAGAGTAATTTATAGACAAACCTTTTAGACATCTTACTATCCTTTCTCCTGCCATACCTCATGTTAATATGTAAGTCATCAACCGCAATCTTCTGTAAATCGATTGGACTATATTTACCAGTTAACATTAAATCAAACATCTTCCGAACTAAAGGAAATCTTTCTTCATCCACTAATATTTCTTCTGTGCCTTTAATATGATATTTACTATTTTTATATCCAAGGGGAGCAACTCCTAATCTATGACCAGCTTCAGCTTTTGCTCTCATACCCCTCATAATATGTTTTGATAGGTCTCTGGAATACTGGGTAGCCATACCAAACTCAACGGAAGCCATTAAAGCATTGTCATCAGGATACCAATCTCTATCAGATGCTTTAATGTTTTTAACAATACCTTTTTGAAGAAAATATTTAACAGTACCTTCATCAATTGAATTTCTAGCTAGTCTATCCATTTTCCAACAAAGGATTCCGTCAGCCTTTCCTTTCTTAATCTGTTCCATCATTTTAGTAAACTCTGCTCTAGCATAAGGTTCCTTAGCTGATTTAGTTTCCCTAAATGTTCCAACAATTCTTAGATTATCTCGGTCAGCGATTTCTCTCATTTCCTTAATTTGTGATTCAATAGAAGCAACCTTTTCTTCTCGGTCTGATTTCTCAATACTACGGCGAGCATAGAGAAAATACTTTATGTTTTTATTTTCCATAGTTTTATTAAACAATATTAGAAAGAACTTGTAAACATTGGAGGTTTTGAGCCTTAATAAATATTAACCTTTATTAAGGCTCTGACCGCCAAGAAAAGTTAACCATTGTTAAGGTCAAAATTTTAACAGTTTTTAACATCCAATCTTCGCAAAAAGTTAACCTTTGTTAACCTCTAGAATAATAACCTTTGATAACTTTGCGGGGTCTAAAATATTAACCTTTATTAACCGTCTAGAAAATCAACAAAACCTTATCTAAAGGATGTTAATGATGTTAACAATGTTAACATTTATGTTAAGCCTTAAACTTAAAAAGTTACATCCCCAATCTCCTTTAACTCTTCCTCGGTTACTGGCTCATCAGTCGGAAGTTTTTTCTGATTATTATTTTCCCATGGTAATTCAAGACCGTATCGTCGGGCAAGAAGTTCAATTGTTTTAATTTCTCTTGATACTGGGATATAAAATCCTTCACTATCTCTAAATGTCTTAATGCCGAGGTTCTTCACGGCCGAACCAATCTTTCTAGCTGAAATGACATTTACGGGATATACCCAAATATCTCCTTCTTTCTTTTCATACTTTTTATGATCAGACCAATCATAGTCATTATTACTATCACCATATCTCATTTTAATTGCTTGCATATAGACCTTTATTTCTTTCTTATCATCACCCATCATCTCATCTCCAATCAAATTTAGAATACAAGATAGAATATCAACCTTAATATCAGACTTTTGATTATCCATGATTTCCTGTTCATACTCCCTTAAATAAGAAAGTACTTGTTCTAGGACTGGACCATCTATATAGGAAGCCATGGAAGTAAGAGCTAATGCACTCTGCCTTAATCTAGGGAACTCTAAATCATGCAGAGTTGCTTCATTGGTTTGAATTTGAAAAAAATTATTCATCCTAAAAGCTAACAACTTGTTTCTCAGCTCAATTGAGACTTCCTCAAAGTCTTTTGGTAAGTGGACAGATTTACCACTTTTCATTGGTAAAAAGCGATAGCTTAAACACCTACTCTCCAAAGCGTCATCGCCAAACCTTTCTCTTGAACCTAAAATCTTAGGACCAAAAACTTCAAATATTTCTGGACTGAAACTACCATCCTTCTTATTTACATTCATTCTGATTACTGGGGCTCCTTTAGAATGACCTGAATTTAAGATTTTGATAATCTCTGACCACATTTCTGAGCTTTTAAAATTTGCTTCATCTAATACTAATGTTCCCTTAATCAAATCCAAAGTCCTAAAAATTCCAGCCGTCGTAATTGAGCTAGCAAACATTGGTTTATAACAAATGTTACCAACTACATCAACAAACCGACTTTTCCCTGTGCCAAAATCTCCAATTGCTCGTAAATATGGCAAGGTATGAAATCGGTCGTAAACCCAACTAAGCAAAACGTAGACCGCACTTACCGTTAAAAACTCATCAGATATTTTGACATACCTTGAAATAAATAAGCACACATCTTCATACAGCTTCTTTATCTCAAGATTCTCCACCAAACCAGACGGCAACTTAATAAAACCTTTTTGAAGTAAGGCGTCATCAGACGGATACGGCAGATATTTACCACCCCTGCCGTCAGTGTAATCACCCACAAGATTTATCTGGTTATCACTATCAGCGACAACCAGATTGGTTTCTTTCTTATCACGATTATAAACCGTCTCTAATAAGGTTTGCTCATCTTCTATAACTACTGACAACCGACAATTATTATTGTTCTCCATATTTTTTATTTTTTAGCCCATCTGACAATAAAGGATCACCAAAAACAGCTCTGTATAAACAGATCAATTTGTTTACCATATCCTCAGTTTCTTTTTCGGACAGGTGTTCTCCAAATTCCTTTCCATATATTTCGGAAAAGGTTTTTAATGACTTTTTAGAAATCATTTGAGCTTTAAATTAAATTAATAAAAAGCTAAAAATTTAGATTTTTATTAATCTGCGAGGAGATCATACCGACCATAGAAAAATACCCTCAACTACAAAAAAGTCTTTTTAGACTTTCATGCAATTGAGGGCACTCTTATTTTTTTATAAAAGCAGATGGGCTACCAAGATATTTTATTTGGGGCAGACACCATCTCGTTCATCAATGCGACTAACTATTAAATTTTCAACTCTATTTTAGAGCTTAGCATAGATAGCCTAAAAAATCAAGACTAAATTAGTACTACAAAATTACTTTCTAGTTTTAGTCAAGTCTAGTTTGAATCTGGTAATCATTCTGACAGGAAGTACATCGATAAAAACCCTTCACTTCTTCGGGATCTTTTTCAGACAGCCCCATAGTCTTCTGACAAAAAGGACATCTTAACACTGGTGCTTCTAATTCCCCTTTCCACCTTAAAAATGATTCAAATGGATTTTCATTTAGTTCAAAATCAAAAATAAAATCATTACCAAGCGAATTACTTACATCTCGATCAAATAAACTTCCAGCTAAACCACACTTAAGACAATGAAAATGTATGGTTTTCTTAATTCTCATTCTCGATATTAAGTTACCACAATTAGTACAAAAAAAATTATAGTCAGTAGCCATTTTATTTATGCAAAAATGCAATACTTATATATAGTTGCACTTTTGCATACAAGTTTAGCTAGAAATATACTATTAATCAAGCCTTTGCTATATTCGTCTTTTTCTAATATACTTAATAAACAACTGAATATACCGAGGACCTAACCCTTTAGATTTCTAAAGGTATGGTTAAAAATCGTCATAAACAAAGAACCTATCATTAGGCTCGTTTATGACGTTATATCGGGAAACCGGTATAGATCCTTCGGGGTCACCTAGTGGTAGGCTTTTTGTTGCCTGAAACTAGGTCATTACAACAATGACCAAAACCGTCAAAGAAAAAGAGAGAGATAAAACTATACTAAGTGCGACCAATATTATTCGCTATATTCTTAATATTAAAAATATTGAATTAAAACACAAAAAAAGAATTTTAAATGAAATGATCTGGTCAATTACTGAAGCCGACGGTCTTACAGCTGAAAAAAGGACTGGTTACAAAAAGAAAATTACATACATCTCCAAAGAAGTTAAAGAAAAAAGAGACAAGGGTGATCAAAGTATTAAAGGCCTCATTCATGATCACGTATATCAAAGAAAAATACTCGTTCAAAAATTATTAGATAATCCAAGAAATACAAAATCCATTTTAAAAAAAGCTATTGCGTGTATCGTGACTGATAAAGAACACCATAGATTACATAAGGTTGATAAAAATATTGATGGCTGGAAAAGATACCAAAAAGCAAAAATACAGGTTTTTAACACAAAAAACGGAAGGTGGAAGTTT
>CAZIYU010000035.1:0-6947 GCA_964543595.1 uncultured Candidatus Saccharibacteria bacterium
ATTGACTGACACCTTTAGAAGCCTGGAGTGTTGCACTTCAATGTTGAATTCGGGTGTTAATTGCTTGACAAAAAAGATGAAAGATGCTAGTATTGATATGAATCAGGCGTAAGCTTGATTTTTTAATTTATGATTGAAATAACAACAGCGATATTCTTTTTAGTGTCATCTTTATATGGTTCAGCTAATGTGGCTGTAGCCCAGGAGTTGAGTAATAATGTTAACACTCAGAGCCAAGAGGCGATTGTTAATCCAATTACCTTGGAAGCCTACGTGCGAGCATACTTTAGAGAGACTCCAGTCTTAGCCGAGATCGCAAAGTGTGAATCAAGGTTTAGACAAGTAGATAGCAACGGAGATATTCTTTTAGGTGAAGTTAATAAATCTGACGTCGGATTGATGCAGGTTAATAAATTTTATCACGGAGAGAAGGCTCTGGACCTAGGATTCGATCTTGAAACTGTTAATGGAAATTTGGCCTATGCCAAGTATCTCTATGACAAGGAGGGAACGGCTCCATGGAATGCTTCATCTAAATGTTGGAAATAGTTCGACAAAGCTCACTACAAGTAAAATAAAAGATGATCACTAATACAAAAAACTCCGGTAAATAACCCGGAGTTTTTTGTTGTGTATGGATACTCTTTTTTATGAAGGGGGATAGAACTGGCTCTATAGGAGTATGTCGCACAATATATCTTCTCCCCAATATATACAAGGGTAAGGGCTAAAATAAATAGCAGGCCCTTCCCCAATACTATGATAAAAAAGGCCAGAGAAATAAACCAAGAAGTATTATAATAAATAGGATATCCCAGAAACCAAAGATTTCAAAAAAATCATCCATAAAATTTAATTAGGGATTTAAAACATTGGTATGATCCCCTCGTCCGAGCATATTCATAAACGGACCCCAGAAGTACTCTAACCAGATAGTCCAGAGTTTATGGGCGGGCCCAGCTAGATAGTTGGTCCATATTTCCTTGATAAAGTTCCAAATATAGCCAAGATTTTTTTGCATTTGTTCCGACATAAAGAATTCTTTAATATCAATTCCATACCAGCTCAGGACAGCAATAGCGATAACGATCAGAATAATTAATTTAATTAACCCGTGTTGTTTGTTTGTTTTCATATTTTTAATTGTGAACAAATTACTTTGAATATTATACACCTTAAATGGAATCTTTTAAAGGTAGATCATTGGATCAAGATATGCCTTAGTATCAGCTAGTGGCATGGTATAGGTTCCTTTACAAACAGTACTTTTAAGAGTTGAAACCTTTACTCCTTGTCCGGCATAGACGCTCATATGTAGATGAGGCCCGGTTGAATAGCCAGTATTGCCGGAATAACCTACAATATCACCTATGCTTACTTGTTGACCGACTTTGGCGGTAATTAGAGATAAATGACCATAGGTGCTGGCCAAGCCATTATTGTAGCGGATGAAGACCCACTTGCCCCAGGAAGCGCCGGGACAAACGACATCGGTATCACCAACACCTTCTACCACACCAGCACTGGCTGACATTACCTTGGTACCAATGGTGGCTCTAAAATCTACACCGTTATGGCTGCCACTAGCATATAACCTGCCAGAGTCAGCGGTTATACCAAAAAGTTGAGTAATATAAATATTATCTAATGGCCAGGCCAGGATTCCCTTTCCAGCTGAGGGAAAACTGCCGGGATCAATAATTAATTTTAATTGAGCTTCAAAAGTATTTATTTCCTTGTCTAAGGCTTCCTTTAAGGCTAATTTAGCCTGCAGGATTTTTTGGAAATTTGCCTCGGTGTTTTTTGTGGTAGTCAGTAGGGTACTTTTTTCATTCTTGGTGGATTGTAAAACTTTTTTTCGATCCGCCAATTCTTTGGTGTAATCTTCCAATTCCTTTTTCTGTTTCTCTAGTTCGGTCTTGGCTTTTTCTAAATTCGTCTTTATCTCTTTAACCGTAATTACTTGATCACCGATTTTAGCTTGAATCTGAATAAAATTTTCTAAATCATCCCAGAAATTTGAGATATCATTATTTGATAATAATATTTCCCAAACACTTTGATTATCAACCTGATCAATTTGCCTTAACGATTCGGTTATAGCCCGTCGGCCAAGGTTAATTTGTCTCTCTCTATCCTTGATTTCCAAATCAGTATCCTCGATTGTGTAGGCTGTCTTATTGATAGTGGTTTCAGTTAATTTTACTTCAGTTGATATTTTGCTAGTGGAAACATCCAATGATTTAATGGTGCTTTGTAGAGTTGTAGCTTGGTCACTGATTACTTTCAATTGTTGTTGGTATTTAGTGATTTCGGCTTCCAATTGCTCACGGTTTTTATTGGCCGCGTCGATTCTGGTCTGGATTTGTTCAACGGTATCGGCCTGAGAAACACTTCCAAATAATATTAGGAAAATAAAAAGAAAAATACTAATGTAAAAAGTTTTTTTAATCATAATAATTACAGAAGGCTGATAGCGCTCTTTACTCTTTCCATTGATTCGTTTTTACTCAAAATAACCAATAAGGTAAAAGGATCTGGTGATTTTTCCTGCCCTGATAGGGCCACCCTAAGTGGCCAGAGGACACTCCCCTTCCCTAGTTCTTCAGCTAAAGGCATAAGTTTCTTTTTTAGAATTTCATCAGTAAAGTCTACGTCATAAAGTTTCTCAATCATTTCTAAAACTTTTTTTAAATTATTTTTTGGTATTTGAAAATCGGTATCTTTTTTCCAAATCAACATTTCCTTTTTTATTTCTGGTTTAAGGAAAAAATAGTCAAACTCCCCTTCTATCACATATTTTTCTAATTCACCAAAGGTATTTATTCTATCACTTATTATCGGCACAATTCTTTTTAATAATTCTTCACTATAGGTATATTTTTTATCTAATTTTTCCTTGATTTCTTTCCTTAGTCTTTCAACCGGCAACCTCTTGATATATTCCTTATTGAACCACAATAATTTTTCTTGATTAAAAATTGCTCCAGACTTTTGGACCTTCATAATGTCAAACTTTTTAATTAATTCATCCATGGACATTATTTCCTGATCAGTTCCTGGATTCCAACCGAGTAAGGCAATAAAATTAATGAAAGCCTGAGGTAAAAAACCTAATTTTTGATAATAGGCGATGGAAACTATTTCTCCATGTTTTCTTTTAGATAGTTTTTCTCGACTCTCGGATAATATTAGCGGTAAATGGGCATAGACGGGAGCCTGACCGCCTAGAGCCTCAAAAATAAGGATATGCCTCGGAGTATTAGAAATATGATCTTCTCCACGAATGGCGTGAGTAATTCCTGATTCAAAATCATCAATAACATTAGTTAGATGAAAGATTGGTTCACTTAGACTTTTAGCAATAACGAAGTCACCGAGCTCTGTGGTATCAAATTCTATTTCTCCACGAATTAAGTCTGTGAATTTTACTTTTTTATTTGGATTTCTGAACCTAATTACTTCAGCTCTCTGCCCCTCCTCTTTTACTTCTTCTTTAGATACATAGGCTTTATCTTCCGAAATTAATTTTTCCAAATATTTTTTATAGACCTCAGTTCGCTCGGACTGAATGAATGATTTTGTATAATCAATACCTAACCATTTCAGAGATTCGTAGATCATTTCGGTCCATTCTGGTTTACTCCGGGCTTCATCGGTATCTTCGATTCGAAGTAAGAATTCTCCTTTATTCTGTTTAGTGAATAAATAATTAAATAGGGCGACTCTCGCACTACCAACATGAAAAAGCCCGGTAGGACTTGGAGCAAAACGGGTAACAACTTTTTTCTTTTTAAAAATATTCCAATTCATTTTTTCTTAATTCGTTAATTAAATTCGTAATATTCGTAGAGCGATATTTGTCAAACGGCTATTCTTCATGGCTTAGGGCAATGGCAATGATTTCTCGAGCGATTTTATCAGCCGCGTCTGGTTTAGTGAAATTTTTGGCGGCGACGGACATTTTTCCTTGCATAGTTTTATCATCCAGAATCCGGTCTATTTCTCCGATTAAAACATTGGTGGTCAGATTAGACTCTTCAATTACAGAAGCAGCTCCGCTGCGGGCATAATCATAGGCATTAATTCTCTGATGATTACCATTTGTTTCTGTAATGGGAATGACAATGCTGGGTATACCCCAAGAAGCAATTTCAAAAATAGTGGATCCAGCTCGACTAATAATTAGGTCGGCAGCACCGGCCGCCATGGTTAGGGAAAGATTATTTAAATAATCAAATATTCGATAACGAGTTTTATTAGGATTATTAGTTAAAACAATGTCCGCTAATTTGGAAACTTCCAACACATTGGCCTTACCAGTCTGATGAATCAACTGATATTTCTCTAACAATTTTGGTAAAGCATCCATAATCCTTTCATTAATTATTTTAGCGCCCAGCGAACCGCCAATAATAAAAATAGTCGGAATATTTTTTTCCAATTCAAAATATTCATGGGCACCAGCTTTGGTCATATTTAAAATAGATTTTCTTAAGGGATTACCCGTATAGGCTACTTTACTGGTATCAAAGAATTTGGCGGTATCCGGATATGATACTGCAATCTTCATAGCAAATTTTGATGCCCAGAGATTTGTTCGGCCTGGTACGCTGTCGGATTCGTGAATGATAATAGGAATTCTAAGTAAACGGCCGGCCATTAAAACAGGAAAACTGGCATAGGCCCCTTTGCTAAAAATGACATCAGGATAAATATTAAAGACTTTACTCAGAGCCATCAATACTCCCCAGGCCGTTTTAAAAACATCTAGAAAGTTTAGGAAGGAAGCATAGAGTCTTCTCTTACCTGCATAAATTGGGACATAAGTAATATTATTTTCAATTAAAGCCTCAGCATCATAGGGATTATCCGACATAAAATAAAGCTCAGCAGAAACCAAATTTTCTCTCTTGGCTATTTCGTTCAAGGATTCAGCCACGGCAATTAGTGGATAAAAGTGTCCCCCGGATCCTCCACCAGTAAATAATATTTTCATGCGTTTTTTTTATATTTAGAAATGTTAATAATTATTCCAATTTCGGCCAAAGTAAAAAATAAAGCTGTCCCACCTTGACTAAAAAATATAAGTGGCGAGCCAGATAATGGGATAACTCCAATCATTGATGCAATGTTTAAAAAGGATTGGATAGTGATTAGTATAACAATTCCAATGACTAAAAGTCCACTAAAAATATCTGGTGCTTGACTGCCAATTTTTAAACCTCGTGAGATAAAGAAAATGTATAGCAGAATTATTAAGACACTACCGATAAAACCAAATTCCTCGGCCGCAATTGGAAAAATTGCATCACCAATAGATTCTGGCAAAAATTTAAATTTTTGAATACTTTGACCGAGACCACGTCCAAATATTTCACCTGAGCCGACAGCGATCAGTGATTGCTGAATTTGGTAGCCAGAGGTAAGAGGATTATCAGCGGGATTGAGAAAAGTTTCTAAGCGATCTAATAAATATGGTCGCATAAAAAATAAAATACTGATCGCAATAATACCAAACAGACCAATTAGAAACATATGACGCCACTTCCCGCCCCCAATAATATACATGGAGATACCAACAATAAACATAATGATAAAGGAATCAGTATCCGGTTGATTTAATAAAATTAAACCGACGATGCCGATTAAAATTAAAAATGGTAATAGGCCAAATTTTATGGTTTTGATTTTATCCTTAACACTGGAAATCCAGGTGGCAAAATAAATGATAAAACCGATTTTGAGAAATTCCAATGGCTGAAATGATAGACTGCCAATATATATCCAGCGTTTAGCTCCACCATGACTGATGCCGATACCGGGCACAAAAACTAAAAGGGTGGCGATAACAGACAGAATAAAAATATAAAAGGAATATTTACGCCAAAACTTGTAATTGATTTTTGAAACAATCAAGCAGGCTACTAGACCAGAAAATAAGCCCAGAAAAGTCTGATTAAAAATAATGGCCGTGAACTTAGCATTGTCTCGGGCATAAATACCCAAGGAGGCGGAAATAAAGACTGTAAACCCTACTATCAGTAGGGCGAAAAATGAAATTAGGAATATTTTATCAATTTTCTTGGGCATTATTTTTTATCTCCCAATTTTTTTATTGAGGAATTACCAATAAGTGATACCATCTGATTTATCGCGCTTTCATTTAATTTTAGCAAACGTTCACCTTGCGATAAACCAGCTCGTATATATTCGGCATTAATATTTTCTAGATTAGATAAGCAGACTAATTGTGATACGTCAGCACAATCTCGCACATTTCCGTCTAATTTAGGATTTTTATCTCGCCATTCTTTTGCTGTTAAACCAAAAAGAGCTTTATTTAAAATATCGGCTTCATTTGTATATGTAAGAGTTGCATCTTTGGGTGATAACTTTAAAGGAAACACTATCTTATCTCTTATGGCATCAGTATGCACTTTATAATTAATTTTTGTGAGCATTCTTTTTACATCCCAACCAAGCTCTAATCTCTTATTTTCTTCAAGTTTGAGTCTTTGAAACTCTTTTATTAGGTATAATTTAAATTCTGGCGATAACCAGGTGGCAAATTCAAACGCTATATCTTTATGAGCAAAAGTGCCACCATATCTACCAGCAGATGATTTTATTCCAATTGCATTTGTTTTTTGAATCCACATTGAAGAAGATAGTATAAAACCATTAGATCCAGCTTCATTTCTAATGTTACTGAATTCCGTAACATTAAAATTTGGGTTATGAAGTTGTTCCCACGCTCCAATAAATTGAATTGTATATTTAGTTGAGAGCCAATGAGCAATTACAATACCAGTAGCCTCTGGATCCTTAAATTTTGCCATATCAGTTAAGGAAAGGTAATCACTACCGTCTTTGGAAATAAAGTTTATGGTAATATCTTTTATAACAATTTTTGCTGATTTCTTTGACATGTATGTATTGATTTT
>CAZIYU010000036.1:0-6682 GCA_964543595.1 uncultured Candidatus Saccharibacteria bacterium
ACCTCGGTTGAACCTTTTAATAATCTAGCTGATTCAAATGCTTTCCATTGATAATTTGAACCACTTGAATCTTGGTCAAAGATAACATCTAGTCTTGACACTTGAAGATCAGAATCATCTGAAGCCTCCACTTCAAAACCAAACACTTTTACAGTTTCGCACTCAGCAATATCTTCATTTGAAGGAGAAGCAAGAACGGTTAAGCTCGAGATATCACCTTCACCTCCTTCAAGAGCTGAAGAAGCAGCTGCACCACCTGTACATGAAGCACCGGTAGTTGAGCTAAACATTGCACCAACAGCACAACCAGGAACTGTGGAAACTCCACAAGAAGCACCAGTTAAGCTATTGAAAGCAGCACCGCCTTCACAACCAGTAACGGCTGGAGTAGTAGCAACATTGGCATTCAATGAAGCGCGGGTCAAAGGACCAACATAACCAGCGGCTGGAGCAATACCTTTTGAAGTCTGGTATGCAATAACAGCAGCTTTAGTAATTGGACCAAAGTAACCGGTAGCTGGAGAGACGCCAACTGCATTTTGTAAAGCAGTAACATCAGCACCAGTTGAACCAACGGTCAAATCTCTAGTAAATGTATAACCACCAGCAGCAGGAGCAGTAGCACCACAACCAGCGGCAGCTCGAGCAGCGGCAACGTTAGCAGGAGTAATAACTCCGGCTAGGACTAGAGCATCAACAACTGAACACATGCTTGTAGCTTGTGCAGAAGCGGTTGAAGCACCTACTCCGACTAATACTGTGACGACAAGTACCAAAGCGATACCGACGCCTAATATTTTTTTAGACATGATTTATAATTTTCTAATTAATCCGCCTGAGGCGGAGCAATAAATTCTTCTCTTAACTAATAAAAACCAGTATACGAAAATTGTACGAATGGCAACGAATGCCTACGAAAACTTAAGATACTGATGAAATAAAATGAGAAGAAGTTATTTTTATAAACTACATTCTACTTTTTTATTAGCCTATAACATTTTACTAAAATGTCCGGCCAAGCAGAACGGTTGACGCAGTTTCGACTAAAAACCGGTCAAGCCAGATTGTTATATTTTTTCCGCCCAAATAAATTTATTCGGACAGGTTACCACGAAAGTTAGCAAACATAATTTGACCTGTTCACTCCCCATCGCTTTCCGGTAATCATTCTAAAATATAAAACAAATGATCACCATAATTTCAAACTATATTTCATACCCTCATTTTTATGAGAGCTGAATACTGAGAACAAAATTTTGCTCAAAGTATTCAACTCTCAATTTAGAGAATATGAAAAATTAGTGACAAAAATGGAAAAGGTTCGGCTATCATCTAATAGTATGACAGAAATTTTTCGCCCCAACTTCGCTTAAGAAAGCTTCGCTGGGCACGTATTAAATTGTCAAAGTTCAGTCTTAAAAGTGTGAAGATAGTATAGCATAAATCTGTTCCAAAAAGAAACCAGATAAACCCAAACACTACCTGTCCCCCTATTATATATTTTGCTGTCAAAATAAGCAAAATGGGGGCTGTGGATAACTCAATACTAATAGCTACTAATAACTAATTAATACGAATGTAATTAACTAATCAAAAGAGCCATAAATACCTATATTTCCACTAGGAAAAGGATAGCATAAAATAGGCTTAAAAGCAATAATAAACGAATATACAAATCATACAAATATAACGAATCGGTCAACGAATATATCCCCATTCGTATAATATTCGTTATTTACGATTCGTATCATTTGTTCCATTTGTTGATTCGTTTACCTTAAACTATATTTTGACCATCTCTTTTCTCCTTGTTTTTTGATTAGCCCTTTAGACACTAAGGAGGCCAGTTCGCGCTGAATGGTTTTCTCACTACAGTCCTTTATACCAGAAGTAAAGTCTTTTATGCCCAGTTCATCCCCTTTCTTTAAAAGGGTTATAATTACAGTCTGTCTATTAGACTTATCTCCACCTTGATTACCATATCGGACAGCCTTTTGTTTATCAGACATACCGCCGATTTGTCGGTCAGGTCTATCGGACATATTATTCTGTCCTTTAGAATTATTAGCAACAAAAAAGTCGGGAGTAATTATGGCCCCTTTAAGTTTGTCCTTTTCTATCTGCTCTACTGGGACCAATAGATTTTCTAATTCGTATTTTAAAATGCCATAGTTCATTTGGGAAATAATGCCTCCCATATAAGCAATTTCTAAATAAGACAGGATTAAAGAAACCAAGGAAATTTGATTAACAGACAAAAGATCCAGACCAGCTTCTCGAATCTTCCACTTCAAAGGTTCTTTGTCCGATATAAAACTAGATAGCAGATAAAGGGCAGAGACTAACTTCTCTGTCTTTTTGTAAACATAGATAGAATCTGGCTTATTTAATTGTATATTTTGTTCGGACATAATTATATAGGACAGAAGTCTAGGACAAAGGCTAGGCTTTGGGAGTACCCAAGGCCGAGCCTTTGTCCTTAAAGCTGTCTTTTAGAGAAAAATGACTTTTTTAGAAAAAACCTTTGTGTCCATTATATAACGGACAGGAAAATAATGTAAAGTCTTTAATACAAGTAGAATATAATATACTAGATAAGTAAAGGCTTTGTTTCTCAACACAACCGCCCCGTCTATCAGAATAGACATTCCTCCTCGACTGAGGAGGGGGAAGCCGAAAAATATATTAAGGCTCGAATGTTTTGTTTCTAAACTCCCTCCTTAGTCAAGGAGGGATGCTGAGTCTTCGAAGCAGGGCGGTTGTATTTTTCTTACCTTAAAATTTAATTCTGTGATATAATTAAAAAAAATTATGGCTAAAAAAAGTAAATTTAAATCAAATATTTCTTTACCAGATAATCCTCTTAAAAAACTAAAGAAAGGAACTAGACATAGTATATTAGCGATTACCTTCTTTGTGTTCGCTATACTTACTATCCTAGCCTCTCTTGATTTATCGGGTGTCGTTGGAGTAAAACTTTTCAATACCCTATCCTGGCTATCTGGTGTCGGTTATTATTTATTACCGCTAATTTTTATTATGCTAACAATTTCTTTTCTTAAACAGGAAGAAAGAGAGTTTAGTGGTGTAAAAACCTCTGGTGCCCTACTCTTCTTTATTGCCGGATTAGGCATTATTAGTTCACTAGCTAAAATATTAGAATGGACAAAAGATGGTGGAAAAATCGGTAAGGCAGTGTCTGGACTTTTTTTATTTCTTTTTGGTTCAACGGCCACTTTAATTATTCTTTCAGCTTTAGTAATTATCTCCTGTCTTATCCTTTTTGAATCAGAATTAACCACAGACACATTATGTTTCTGGCGAAGATTTAGACCCGCCTCTGAAACAGATTCGGGTAGGGATGAGGAAGATGAGGAAGAGGATGAAGAAGTAGAGGTGAAGAAAGAAGAAACGACCACCTCGGCCTCAGAAGGCCACTCCTCCTTAGAAAAGGCGGAGAAAGGGGAATCCCACGCCGCTAAAGCTCCGCGGGACAAGGAGGATCCCTCCGAGATGGCGGGCAGGGAGATGGATATTGCTATGCGGAATAACCCTATGGCTAAAGAATATACCCCTCCCCCATTAAATTTACTGGAGAATGACAGTGGTAAGCCTGGTACTGGTGACATTAAGGCTAATGCCAATATTATAAAAAGAACTTTGCAAAAATTTGGTATTGATGTGGAAATGGATGAAGTAACTATCGGTCCGTCAGTAACCCGCTATGCCATCAAACCAGCTGAAGGGGTAAAACTTTCCAAAATAGTTTCTCTGCAAGATAACTTAGCTTATGCTCTGGCCGCCCATCCGATTCGTATTGAAGCACCAATTCCGGGGAAATCTTTAGTCGGTATTGAAATTCCCAACACCACCAAAACAACGGTTGGTCTCGCTTCTCTCTTGGCCTCTGATAAATTTAGCACTTCGGAAAAACCACTTTTGATTTCTTTAGGCAAAGGGATATCTGGCGATGCACATTTTGCTAATTTAGGTAAAATGCCTCACGTGCTGATCGCCGGCGCCACCGGTTCGGGTAAGTCGGTCACCATTCACGCTATCATTACTTCCCTGCTATATCGCAATTCACCCGAGCTATTGAAATTTATTATGATCGACCCTAAGCGAGTGGAGCTGACTTTATATAATAAAATTCCGCATTTACTTACACCGGTTATTACTGAAGCGAAGAAAACAATCTTGGCTCTAAAATGGGCGGCGAAGGAAATGGATCGTCGCTATGACATTCTAGAGGAGCGCGCTTGTAAAGATATTGATTCCTATCATAAAAATATTCTAGCTCCAGCTTTGGAAAAGATTAAGGAAGCTAAGGGTAGGAATCGTGATACTAGTCGGATTGAATTACCAGAGACTATGCCCTTTATTGTGATAGTAATAGACGAATTAGCGGATATTATGATGACCTATCCGCGAGAATTAGAAAGCGCTATTGTCCGTCTAGCTCAAATGAGCCGAGCTGTGGGTATACACCTTATTCTCTCCACCCAGCGACCTTCCGTCAATGTTATTACTGGTTTAATCAAAGCTAATATTCCCGCCCGCATCGCCCTACAGGTGGTATCACAAATTGATTCCCGCACGATTATTGATGGTACAGGGGCGGAAAAACTTTTGGGTTGTGGCGATATGCTGTACTTGGGTGGTGAAATGTCTAAGCCGGTGCGTATTCAATCAGCTTTTATTTCAGAAAATGAAGTGAAAAAAGTCGTCAAATATTTGTCTCAAGCTTATCAGGATGAAGTGCCGGGAGAAGAAATTAATTTTGCGGAGACAGCGGCTGATCGAAATGTTTTGTTTGAAGGTGGTATTAATGATGATTTGGAGGATGAAGATGATCTATATGAAACAGCGAAAGAAGAAGTGCTCAAAGCTGGTAAGGCCTCCACTTCCTATATTCAGAGAAAATTACGCGTTGGCTATGCCCGAGCGGCCCGTTTGGTGGATATGCTGGAGCAAAAAGGGGTAATTGGGCCAGGTGATGGAGCTAAAGCTAGAGAGGTGCTGGTGGGCAGGCCGGGGGGAGAAGAAAATGATAATACAGAAGATTTAGAGGCTGTAGCGGATGAAATGATAGAGCAAAAAGAGCCAAAAGAAAAGTTTGATGAAAATGGTTTTGAGGAGCCAGAAAATCCCAAGATCTTTTAACCAATCAACAAATGTAACAAATGATACAAATCGTAAATAACAAATATCATACGAATGGGGATATATTCGTTGACCGATTCGTTTCATTTGTTTAAATTCGTATATTAGTTTAATATTATGAGTAGACGACAGACAAAATTTTATTTAAAAGCGATAGGAATAATATTATTTTTGGTTTGTTTGTTTGGTTATGGGGCCTTTGAAGTTTGGAATTATGCCACCGGGCCAAAGATAATTCTAGCGGACGCCTATAATGGACAAGCGGTATCGGAATCCTTAATGACCATTGAAGGTCAAGGTAAAAATACTCAAGAAATTACCTTAAATGACCGATCAATAGTCATGGATGAAACAGGTCATTTCTCGGAAAAAATTCTCTTATCATATGGCTATAATGTGCTAGAATTAAAGGCTCAGGATCGATTCGGCAAACAGACAGAACAAATTTTACAGATCGTTTATAAGTAAAGTTAACCAATCAACAAATGTAACAAATGATACAAATCGTAAATAACAAATATCATACGAATGGGGATATATTCGTTGACCGATTCGTTTCATTTGTTTAAATTCGTATATTAGTTTAATTATAAAAATAATGATAAAGAAAGAAAAAAAGGCGCCGAAAATAATGGGAGCAAATATTGATTCCACTCTGGATGAAATCCGCACCAAATTCGGTGATGATTCCATAATGAAATTGGGCGAAAAACCACGAGTAGATGTGAATGCTATTTCTACCGGTTCCATTGGTTTGGATGCGGCGCTGGGCGTGGGGGGCTTACCCCGAGGCCGAATAATTGAAATTTTTGGACCAGAAAGTTCTGGTAAGACTACCCTCGCCCTGCATGTGGTGGCCGAAGCGCAAAAGTTAAATGGCTTATGTGCTTTTATTGACGCTGAACACGCTATGGATCCGGAGTACGCTAGAAAAATTGGAGTCAAAATTGATGAATTATTAATTTCCCAACCAGATAATGGTGAGCAAGCTTTGGAAATTGTAGAAAGCTTGGTGCGCTCCGGCAAAATGGATGTGATAGTAATTGACTCCGTGGCAGCTTTGACTCCAAAAGATGAAATTGAGGGTGATATGGGGGCTCAGCATATGGGCAAGCAGGCTCGATTAATGTCTCAGGCTCTGCGTAAATTGACAGCTATCGTCGCTAAAAGTAAGACCATTGTCATCTTTATTAATCAAATCCGCATGCAAATTGGAGTGATGTTTGGTAATCCGGAAACAACTCCCGGAGGTAAGGCTTTAAAATTTTATACTTCAGTCCGTTTGGATATCCGCCGAATCGCTCAAATTAAAAAAGGGGAAGAAATAATGGGTGGGCGTATCCGCGTGAAAGTAGTAAAAAATAAAGTCGCCGCCCCATTTAAACAAACTGAATTTGACTTAATGTATAATGAAGGTATCTCCACCGAAGGTGAAATGATTGCTCTGGGAGAAAAAATGGATATAATTAAAAAAGTCGGTATGTCCTATGAATGGGCCAATGCCGAAAAAGATGAAGAA
>CAZIYU010000037.1:0-6465 GCA_964543595.1 uncultured Candidatus Saccharibacteria bacterium
TAAAAGGTCGAAATTACAACTAATTAACTGTCAATTATGTTCCCTAGCTTGAACAATCCTCTCTCTTACAAAGATTAGGTTATTGCTTTTTCGTGCCTTACGGACTGAGCTTTTTAGCAAAAAAGCGAGGGAGTAGAGAAATAATTTTGTGACGACAAAATTATTATCGTGCAAAGAAAAAGCAATAACCTAATCTTTGTTAGGAGAAAAAATCCACCGCTTTTTGAAAATCGCGTGGATAGGGAGCAATAATCTTTATTAATTTACCAGTTGGTAATTCAAATTCTATGGAATAGGCATGAAGGGCTAAACGGCCAATAGTCACTGGCGATTTCTTCTTAACCCCATACAATTTATCCCCCACTATCCCATGACCTAAATCAGCAAAATGAACACGCAACTGATGGGTACGTCCGGTCCGCGGATTAGCTTCAATTAAAGATAACTTTTCCTTTCGCGCCAATGTCTTATAATGAGTCACCGCTTCTTTCTCCTCTCCCCGCACCGCCTTACCAGTCGCTTTTTTCCGAAAATCAGACTTATTACGTCCGATGGCTAAATTAATTATTCCTTCATCATAACGCACATTACCATAAACCACAGCATGATAAGCTTTTTCAATTTCCCGATCTAAAAATTGTTTCTTTAAAAAATTATAGGTTTTTTGATTCTTAGCAATTAAAACCACCCCGGAAGTTTCCCTATCTATCCGATGTATTATACCCCATCTTTTTATTGTTTCCCCCGTACCAATTTGTAATGGTTCCCCCACCTTTTCCGTCTCTGGATATTTTTCTGCAATCCAATCCACTAATGTCTTTTCTGGTGCCTGCCCGCCGTCCTCAAGTATCTGGAGGGTCCGTCCATCCGTATGAATCACAAGACCACTCGGTTTATTCACCGCCAATAAATTTTTATCCTCATATAAAATATCTATCTTCATATCATTTATTTATTAAAATTTCTGAAATCTTTTCAATCCAACCCATAATTGTCAAAAATATTTTAGTATCACAAACATATATATCTAAGGTTCCAAAAGGTAAGGTTTTTCTCTTATTTAAACTAGCACTACTTTGTTTAATATATGGCTTATAAAAATGTTCCTTTGGAATTCCAGATATATTTACCCAATAATTAATTGTTTTCTCAAAATTAGCATGAGTAAACGTGTGAACACTAGCACGAAACTTAGAATTCGGCACCCCACACACCTCTCGAAAATATCTCATTATTACTTTTATAATGATGGGATCACTATTCGAAAGGCACGCCATACTACGTCTTGTTTTCCCACCCTCACCCCAATAAATCATGGAACCTATTATTTTTAGATCTCTTTGTGATAAATCAGAAAAATCGCCCTTAGCTTTATCAGTGATTATTTGTCTTTTTCTTGATTCATTAAAAAGCCTGCTTTTTCTTCTTCTTTCAACAGACTCCATACTCCGACCCTTCTGGGAGAGCCGTTCCCTTTGTTTCTTGGTTAAGATAATATCTCCAGTCCAATTACTCACACTAGATTTCGGATATCCAGTCTTTTTAATTATTTCATTCATCGACATTCCTTTCTTTCGTAAGGCACGTGCAGTATTTCGTTCAAATATTTTCATAAGTAGAGTATATCATATATAGTATATAGTTCAACAGTCCAAATAATACACACTTGTATTTAAAGCATTTTTACTGTATAAATTAACAAATATAAGGGCGATTAGCTCAGTTGGTAGAGCAACGAGTTTACACCTCGAAGGTCACAGGTTCAAGTCCTGTATCGCCCACATTAAAATAGCAATGTTAAAGCCCGAACGAGTCGGGCTTGTGAAGCATTTACCATGGCGCTTCAGGCCATAGGGAATTTACTGAATCTTCTGAAATCGTATTCCCATATATTCACTTGGCTCCACCCGATAGTGGCCTTCGTTTATATAGGTCCTGAGACCGTCGAAACAAAAACTGATCATTTTGACAGACTTAATACTGTCACTGCCGAGCTCTTTCCAAACCATAACGTGTTCCATTTGCCCATTCATCTCATAACTTACAACATCGAAGATGTAGATATCCTGCCCTCTTTGGGGCAGATCACCGACTATCTTCATCTTCCCTGGCATATGGACTGACACACAGCCGGTTAAATTTACCAACATAAACAAAAGAACTGTCGCCATCACACTAATGTACTTCTTCATCGCTACCTCCATTATTTTCCGATCTGCCTATAATGATAGCACATTACAAACAAAAAGATTTTATTTGTGCCCTCGGTAGGAATCGAACCTACATCAAAGCCTTAGAAGAGCTCTGTTCTATCCATTGAACTACGAGGGCAAACTAAATAGACTAAGAGAATATAACAGTTTTAGAGCGATGGGTCAACTAACTTTGTTTGCTCAGCTTGCAATTTAAGATAATCAATTTGTTTATTTTCCAACATCAGCAGGCCGGCCTGTAACTTTTTCTCATCGACGGTTTTAATGGAAATATTTGATGGCGGCAATTCCGGCGTCAAATAGCCACCACCAATCCGATCACTTAAATATATTTGCCAGGCCAAAAAAGACAGGGAGGCTAAACCAATGGCAAAAATCAAAACCATAATTTTCCAATCGCGAATAAAATTCACTGGCCAAGCCACCGAATGTCCAATATCCTCTGTCTTATTTTTCCTCCTAAAAAGAGATTTTAAATTTATTTTTTTCATCGTCTTTTAATATATCAAATTAATCTTTCAACTTGATGACAGAAAAATCTAAATCGGCTGACCAAGTCTTGGTTCCGGCTTTAATCTCCTTGGCGGAAACAGCTCCGGAATTAAGACTGACCGACACACTATTTAAATAAACAACTTTCGGTAAATTCTCAATAGCCTGAAGAAAATTATAGATATTGGCCCATTTGCCAATAACATTAAATCTAAATCTGATAGCGGAAATAGTATCGGCTGACGGCAGACCGACTATCGGTTCCTCAATAATAGTCTTTTTTTCCGTCACCCCCTCCTTTAGAGCTAAATCCTCCAGATATTTGGTAAACTCTAATGTCTCGGCATTACCGGCGCCAACAAAATATTCCGTTAATTTTTCTCGATCGGCTTTTGAATCAATTATTAAATCCTTTAATTTAATTTCCTTTTCCCTTTCCTGAGAGGAAATGTTTAATTGTTTTACCTTATTATTTATCTTAACGATTTTATCCACTAATAAATTGGTAAAAATAACATCCAAAATAATCACCCCGGTAAAGAAAATTAGGGAGAGGATTAATATTCTTTTTGAATAATTAAACTTCATATGGATGTTTTAATATTTATAGTAAAAGAAATGTCACTCTCCTTAGCAAAGTCTGAAACTGGCGAATCCACGGTGGCAAAATTTGCCTGGGCTTTCAAATTATCAATAAAAGACACCAGCCCCTCCCTATTTTTGGCTACACCACTCACCGACAGCTGAGCTTGATTATCCTTAATAAAATTAAAAGATAGTTTAGTAATCTGAATATTAGCATTCTTATTGGCGATAATTTTATCAAAATACAGCGAAGGATTTAAATTAACTTTGGTATATAATTCTACGGCCTTCAATTGTTCAGTGGTCTGATTTATCGCCCGGGAAACGCTTTCCCCGACATTTTCTTTGTTTTCGGCAATAATGACCGATTTAAATTGTTCAGCCACCGCTAAATCCTTTTTATTAACGGACAGATAATAGGGCACGACATAGGCGAGAAGGAAAAGACCTAAAAGTGCGGTCGGAATAATTAAAAATACCGAAAAAAGCCTAACCCAGTATTCAGTCTTAATCACTTTTTTTTGTTTTTCAGTAATTAAATTTGCCATAAATTAAAATAAACTAAGCCCATTCAACACCGCCTGATCTAAGGAATCCAATTTGCTCATCTCCGGTACATAGGTAGCCAAATCAAAATTATTTACCCAAATATTAGCTACGCTGACTGGCATATTTAGATTAGAAGTCAGATATTTTTCGAAACCGACAATCATCGCGTCCCGCCCGCATAAAATAATTCGGTCCACCTGACCCACCACATCTTCTCGCTCATTACTATAGGAAACAAACTTATACAATTCATCTTTAATGGCGGAAATGGTATTAATTAAATAGGAAAATATTTCCATATTGTCAGGATTATCACTGTACAGCTTTTCTTTTTTTATTTTTAGAGCTTCTTCAGTTGACACTTTGAAATACTTGGCCAATAAATCTGTAAAGGTCGAACTACCAAAATTAATTGAGGAAGTCTGACAAACTACACCATAAACCACTAAGGAAAGAATAATATTTGATTCGCGAATATTAGCCACCACGATCACCTGTTCATTATTATCCTTAATGACCGACTTAGCCACATTATTAGACTCCGGGCTAAAAAATACAGGTGTGAGCTTAACAGCTTCAAAAATCTCTTGGAATTCCTCAATTATTTTAAGCGGGGCCACCGACACCACCACATCAAGACCATCAGCTTGTCTAGTTGGAATAATATCATAATCAAAAACCGCTTCCTTAGCAGATAAGGGGACATTTTCTTCTATTTTAAAATCTAAGATATCACGAATTTCTTTCGGTGCTAATTTTGGTAAACGGGTTTTAAAAAAATAGGTTTTTTCTTCCGGAATAGAAAATCTGATAAAACTAACTCGAGTCTTTTTTCGAATATCAATCAAAGCTTTTAATATCGGTTCTCTCTTTATTATTTCCCCATGAGACATAGTACCTTCAGGTAAAGGAATAAAACCGTAAATATCTGGGACTAAGCCTTTTTCCGTATTTTTCGGAGCAAAAAAGGAAATCCCTTTGGGCAATATTTCCAAAGACACCGATGGCATTTCCAAAAATTTCGGCGGTTTAAATAATTTTGAATATAATACTTTATGAGACATGGCTTTTTCTGTCTCTATTATAACACCCCACAGTGAATTTTGGTATACCAAAATTCACTATCAAGTAAATTTATTTAGCCTGGCTACCAACAGGGATTTCTACTGAAACTTCAAAAATGGAGAAAGGCTCATCACCGCCACCGACCGCTAAAATCATACCATTACTTTCCAAGCCCATTAGTGGCTTAGGTTCTAGATTAGTCACAAAAGCACATTTTTTATTCACCAAAACTGAAATATCGGGAAAATACTTGGCAATACCAGAAATAATTTGCCGGGGGCCAGTAGTTTCTGCAAAATCTACAGACAATTTTAATAATTTTTCCGACTTCTCTATCGGTTCCACGGTTAAAATTTGACCGATCTTAATTTCCACCTTTTTCCAATCATTATAGATAATCTTTGAAGTCTCAGTAATTTCAACATTGTTTATATTATTGTTTTGTATATTCATATTATTAAAATTTAAATATTAAAAATCAAAATGTAAAATGACAATTTTAAATAAAAAATTATTTTTTACCCTTCATAGTCATGATACTTGAGGCTAACATATTAGCTATTTGATTCAACTCATTTATTAATAAATTAAAGTTCTCAACTGAAATTTTATTTGTATCTCTTAGTAGAGTAATCCAAACCTTTGACTCATTAGCAGATTTTAATGAATATGTAAAAAAATTAATAAAATCTTTTTTAGAACTAGCTGAATTTGCTTCAATATAATTAGCTAAAATACTAGTACCACTTCTTAATAATTGTTTTCCCATTGTTTCAGATATAAAGTCCTTTTTATATAAACTATCTAATATTTTAATTAAATTTAAGACCCATTTATAAAGCCTTGATTTAAATTCCATTTTAAATTTTGAACTATTATTTTGCATTTTGATATTTACATTTTACATTTATCAAGGTAACTTTGTAAAATAATCGCCGCGGCTGAGGCATCCAACATTTTATTTTCCCCAGTCACCTGGCTAGCCTGCACGGAGGTCATAAATTCCGGCTCCAGCACCACCTTAAAACCGACAGTCTCCAACTGTTTTCTAAAACCATCGATTTTCCACATGATCGGATTAATTTGTCCTTGATAATTCCGCGATTCTCCCATCACCACCAATTCAATGCTATTTTTCATACACAAATCCACTAGATTCTTCATTAAATCCTGATCATTAGCCAAAACCGTGGTGGGAAAAGCAATCTTCCCTTCTTCATCAGATATGGCTATACCCACCCTTTTCTCCCCAAAATCAATACCTAAATATCGCATCCCTCTATCTTACACTAAAAATGGTATTTGATAAAATCATAATTAGGGCTATAATAGAGATATGACCGATGTTCAATTATTAAACGAGGCTCTGGGAACATTTTTACAAAATAATCCTTGGTTAATCGCCGTGTTAATTTGGGTAATTATTTGGAAAGGTTTGGCTTTATGGAAAGCAGCAAGAAAGACTAGCACAATTTGGTTTATAGTTTTGCTTGTTGTCAATACAGTTGGAATTTTAGAGATATTGTATATCTTTATATTTTCTAAGATTGGTGGAAAGAAA
>CAZIYU010000038.1:0-6410 GCA_964543595.1 uncultured Candidatus Saccharibacteria bacterium
TGTGCGCCGGGTTGGACTCGAACCAACGATGCTCAATGAGCCAGAGATTTACAGTCTCTTGAAATAGCCGCTATTCGACCGGCGCGTATTTTCGACAAATACAGTCTATCAGATTTTTAATATTTATCAAGAGCTTCATATCGCTATAGCGAACATGAATTAAACCATATTTCATAGTTCTTACATTCTTTTGGTGGTCTGTCCTAATATATGGTTTGGTAAACTGCAATTTTGGTATTTTTGTCAATTTAGACCAAAAATTAATCAGGTTAGGAACATTTTGATTTGAATAACAATAAATATAAGCCCGAAGTTTTTTTCTGTCAAACACATAGGTATCTCTAAATGCTTTCATAAAAACCCTAATCATTTGAGGATCACTATTAGCGAAATCGACAGTACTCATTTTACTATTCTCATTACCCTTAAAACCTTCGCCCCAATAAAGCATTGCTAAAATAGTTTCAGCTATATTTTTTTTAGATCCATGAAGATTTCTTCTCTTAAAAGTCATCTTCTTATTCTCAAAAGATTTTTTGCTTGCTTCTTTAAAACTTCTTCTGGGAATATTATGCTTTCTCATCGCATAGGTTACAGCATCAATAGATACCTTAAAATATTTTGCTACATCAAACATACACTTACCTTCTTTTATATAAAGTGCTTTAAGTTTAGTAATTTGTTTTTTTGAGATTGCTGGTGTATTCACTGTCTAATTATAGCAAAAGCTACACCTAATAGTCAAACTAAAAAGTTCTACGTACTATCACCCTAAGGGTTACTCCCCTTTCCCCACATTAGTCAAGGCTGGGTGCCAAGTCTGCGAGGCGGGGCGATTGTTCTTCCCTTTCATGTCAAAAACAAAATCACCCTTTTTGAAATTAACATTAATAGTTCCCCCAGCCACTACCCCACGCGAAATCATAAGGGAAGCCACGGGATTTAATATTTTATCTTGAATCAAACGTTTAAGTGGTCTAGCCCCATATTGCGGATTATAACCTTCCTTAGCCAGATAACTTATTACTTCCCGATTAATTACTAATTTAATTTCCTTTTCTAATAATCTTTTTCTCACAATCTCCAATTGTATATCCACAATCTTGGCAATGGCGTTTTCACTCAAAATATCAAAGACAATAATATCATCCAAACGATTGATAAATTCCGGACGGAAATTATCTTTCAAAGCTTTTAGCACTTTGCCTTTCACATCTTCATATTCATGCTTCTTACTTTTTTCCTGGCTAAAACCAATTTCTTCCATTTTATCAATATATTGGGCACCGATATTAGACGTTAAAATAATTATAGTATTCTTAAAATTCACTACTCGCCCCTTCGCGTCAGTTAAACGGCCACTGTCCAGAACTTGAAGTAATATATTGAACACTTCCGGATGAGCTTTCTCTATTTCATCAAAGAGAACAACAGAATAGGGACGATGACGAATCTTTTCTGTTATATTTCCACCTTCTTCATAACCAATATAACCGGGTGGTGAACCGATCAATTTTGACACCGAATGTTTTTCCATCAATTCCGACATATCAATTCTAATCAAAGCATTCTCATCGTCAAACATAAATTCCGCTAGGGCCTTGGTTAATTCAGTTTTTCCGACACCGGTGGGGCCAAGGAAAATAAAGGAACCAATGGGCCGATTAGGATCAGCAATCCCCGCTCGTGAACGTTTAACTGTATCGGAGATTTTCTTCACCGCTTCGCCCTGACCAATAATTCTTTTTTCTAATTCTTGCTCCATTCGACTCAATTTTTCTGCCTCGGCTTCTAACATTCTTTTAACCGGCACACCAGTCCATTTGGACACAATATCAGCAATATCTTCTTCTCCAATCTCTTCCTTCAACATTCGCCTGGAGCTTTGCAAACCTTTTAATCTCTTAGCTTTAATAGCTAAATCTTTTTCCATTTGTGGAATACGTCCATAACGTATTTCCGCTGCCTTGGCTAAATCTACTCGTGCCTCGGCCGCCTCGGCCTCAATCCGCGCCTGTTCCAAACTTTTTTTAATCGCTTTTATATCGGTAATAGTTTCCTTTTCGTTTTTCCATTTTAATTCTATCTCTGAAGTCTTTTCTCGCAAATCAGCAATGGCTTTTTCAATAATCCTGACTCTAGCCTTGGCTTTTTTGACACCAGCCTCTGCTTCCTTTTTAAGCGCTTCACGCTCAATTTCCAACCGTAAAACCTTTCGATGAGTTTCTTCCAAAATTGGTGGCATATTTTCCAAAGAAATCTTAAGAGATGAGGCGGCCTCATCAATCAAATCCACCGCTTTATCAGGCAGAAAGCGATCAGTAATATAACGCGAACTCAAATTAACCGATGCCACAATAGCATCATCAGTAATCCGCACCCCATGATAAAGCTCATATTTTTCCTTTAAGCCACGCATAATAGACACGGCGTCATCAATTGATGGTTCATTCACATAAACAGACTGAAAACGACGGGTAAGGGCTGGATCCTTTTCAATTTTTTGATACTCCTTAGTTGTGGTAGCACCGATGGTACGAAATTCCCCTCGAGACAAAGCGGGCTTTAGCATATTTGAAGCATCTAAAGAGCCCTCCGCTGATCCCGCCCCGACAATGGTATGAATTTCATCAATAAAAACAATTATTTTACCCTCGGATTTTTCTATTTCCTTGATAATATTTTTCAGGCGGTCTTCAAATTCTCCACGGTATTTAGTGCCGGCAATCAGCATACCCATATCCAAAGAAACTAATTCTTTTTCTTTAAGTGATTCTGGCACGTCCCCGGTAGACATCCTTATGGCTAGCCCTTCTACAATAGCAGTCTTTCCCACTCCAGCCTCACCGATTAAAATAGGATTATTTTTTGTCCGTCGAGATAAAATCTGAATGATTCGACTAATTTCTGCATCGCGACCAATAACCGGGTCCAATTTATTCTCCTTGGCCATCTTGGTTAAATTCCTAGTATATTTTAAAATAGCCTTAAATTTTTTTATAGTTGGCGCTTCGGTAATATTATTAACCTTAAATTCCTCTAAAATCTTAATGACCTTTATGCGATCAATTTTATAACGAGCTAAAATATCTCGGGCCGGACTAGGTGTATCAATTACACTAACAAAAAGATGTTCGGTGGAAATAAATTCATCTTTTAATTCTTGAGCTATTTTACCAGAATATTCTATAATTTGAGCTAAATCCGGCGTTAAATATATCTGCATCGCTGGCGAGGAAATATTTGTGCCTGGTGTCATATTGTCAATTACTTCTAATAATGAATCTGTTAATGATATAACATCTATTTCCAGTCGGTCTAAAATAGAAGAAACAATACTTTCCTCCTGCATAATTAGAGCAGCTAATAGATGGGTAGGATTAACATGATTTTGTCCACGCTCAATAGCCAGCTCATGAGCTCGGCGTATCACTTCCTTGGCTTTAGTTGTAAAATTATTAAATGGGGGCATAGTAAAAAATTAAAGATTAAAAATCAAAATGTTAAATGATGATTAAAGAGCGGAAACAGCAATCACTTCCTGTTTAACTAAATTTGACGGTAAAAAATTATATTGACTAGACAAATCAGAACTAATTCTTAAACCCACCATTTCACCAGATAAATTAAGAAGTGGTCCACCTGGTAAACTATCTGATAAAGTGATATTAGTTTTAATGGCAATAATACCAATTGTAGCCAAAGTTGTACTGGTAGCCACCATCTGACCAGTAGTATTTATTAAACTGGAAACAATACCCGTAGAAACAGAATTTTGAATTTGTCCGCCCCAAGCAATAACAGTCTGCCCTAACTTTAGATCGCTAGAATCAGAAAATGTGACCGGTGTAAAAATTACTGGATTCTTTTCGTCCTGAACTATACTTAGGAAATAAAATTGCTTATCAGCTTTTTTGGATAGAACTTTCACATTATAAAACTTATTATTATCAATAGTCACTAAAAATTTACCGTTTGGATCGGCAAAAATATCTCCGGTGACAATTAATCCTTCTTTTGACACAAGTGTACCAAGACCAATAAATGCCCTTTGAGCTACATCACCAGCATCAGCTGTATTGGTATAAATTCTTACTACACTATTTTTATTCTTTTCCACCGATTCAATAATCTTATCGTCTTCCTTTACCACGATAGTTTCCCTTGTAACAACAGCAGCTGAATTATTTTCAGGCGGGGTAACTACCTTTTCAATAGTTCTCTCTACTACCCGATTAATTGTTTGAGTAACACCAGCGGGAGCCTGATCCATTAAAGCCACTGTCACAATTCCCGTAGCAATGGAGGTCACAAAGCTCACTAAAAGCGTGACTAAAACAATCTGTTGTTTTGTGAGTTTTTCCATATCCATTACCTTATTATAGAACCATTTTATAAATTTGCAAGTAAACCACCCCCTAGCCCCCTCCTAAGAAAGGAGGGGGAAGACTATATCATATAACCCCTCCTTTCTTAGGAGGGGTAGTATTCTTATACCGGGGTGGTTTGTTTTCCAACAATATTTTTAAGAGTCAAAACTACATAATCTATATCCTTTTTTATAATATCTTCACCTAAGGAAAAACGTAAAGTAGACTTTGCAAAGGCTTCGCCTTTGTAGGCGAAGCCTTTGTATAGAGCGCGGACAACAAAGGAACTGTCGTCATCGTGAGCACAGGCACTTTTAGTGGAGCAGATAATTCCCGCTTCATCCAAACAAAGTACAGCAAATTCTGAATCTAAATTAGGAATAGAAATATTTAAATTATTCGGCAGACGATTCTCTAAATCACCATTTAAAACCGCCTCTGGAATTTCTTTTTGGATTTTCTGCCAAAAATAATTACGAACTTTTCTGACTTTCTCAACCGCCCCGCCTCGCGGACTCGGCACCCCTCCTTGTCTAAGGATGGGAAAGGGGTAGTCTGTCTGATGACAAACTTCTAGTGCTTTAGACATACCAACAATCAACGGCACGTTTTCCGTTCCCGACCTCAATCCCCTCTCTTGTCCGCCACCGAAAATAAGTGGAGATATTTCTACCTCCGCTTTTTTAAATAAAATCCCCACTCCTTTTGGTCCACCAATTTTTTGAGCATCTAAAGTCATTAAATCAACTCCTAATTCATTTATATTTAAATTACAGTATAAACCCGCCTGACTAGCATCAGTGTGGAATGTCAAGGTTGAACCTTGACACACCTTTCTGGCATGTCTAACCTCTTTCGCAATCTCTCGTATTGGCTGTATTGTGCCAATTTCATTATTAGCATAACCAACTGAAATTAAAACCGTATTTGGCTTAATTAATTTTCTTAAATCTTTAGGATTTATTAATCCTTTTTCATTTACTGTCAAATAATCAACCTTTCCTCCTCTTCTTTCCAATTCCTTAAAACATTCACTGATCGAACTGTGTTCTATATTAGTAGTAATAAAATGTAAATCAGTAATCTGATTTATCCCGAGCTTTATTGATGGGCTATTTAATAAACGATTCATCACTCCAAAAATCGCCAAATTATTTGACTCCGTTCCCCCGGAAGTAAAAATTATTTCCACGGATCTAGCTTTCAATAATTCAGCAATCTTTTTTCTAGATTGCTCAACAACCTGTCTAGCCCGTACCCCTATTTTAGTGATAGAACTAGGATTGCCAAAATTTATATTCCAATATGGCTTCATAGCCAAAATAACCTCCTTTTTAACCGGAGTGGTAGACGCATTGTCCAGATATATCATTCTTCTCATAGAAACATACTAGCTAAAAGCTTAGCTCTTTGCAAATGTTAACGTTTTACGGTATAATCCTTAACTGTATGAATCTTGAAATATATATCTGGGGCGCGGCCGCGCTTATCATAATTATCCTCTTTATTTGGATTATTTGGCTACAAAATAAGCTGGGTAAACTCCTAGTTGGAAAAAGCAAAAATCTGGATGAATCAATGTCTGTCATTGATAAGGAAATTACGGATTTAAAGAAATTCAGAACTGAGGCTGAAGGGACTTTTAAGAATCATGATGCTCGCTTGAAAAAAACCGTCTCCGGTGTGGAAACCGTTCGCTTTAATCCTTTTAAGGGTGACGGCTCGGGCGGTAATCAAAGCTTTGCCACCGCCTTTATTAATGAAGAAAAAAATGGTGTCATCATTTCCAGTATGTATTCCCGCGATCATGTCAGTGTCTTTTCTAAACCGATTAAAAATTTAGTTTCCGAGCAAGGCGAATTAACAGCGGAAGAAAAAGAAGCGATGAACAAAGCTAAGGATTCAATAAAATAATTTCATGAACGTTTTACGTTTTAATTTCAGTTTTAAAAAACAATATGGAGAAAGCGAACGCACAAAAACAAATAGAGCGTCCACCTGTGATTTGTATCATGGGGCATATTGATCATGGTAAAAGTA
>CAZIYU010000039.1:0-6206 GCA_964543595.1 uncultured Candidatus Saccharibacteria bacterium
TTGTCTTCACAAAATTATTTCTCTACTCCCTCGTTTTTTTGCTAAAAAACTCAGTCCGTAAGGCACGAAAATACAATATCCAAACGCCTGTTTTTTAATGTGCGAGGGCGTAGCCGCGGATATGACGAGGGGAGAGTCCGATTTTCTTGAGCGCGCGGAAAGCTTCGTTCATGGTGGCGCCGGTGGTGATGACATCATCTATTATAATAAAGGAAGGGGAATTCCAAGGCTTATTTGAAACCAAGGCCGAGCCTTTTTGGGGATTTAAGGCTAGGCTTTGGTTGCTTTTTACTAAAAAAGTATTTACTAAATTTTTTAAACGTTTCTGGCGATTGCTGACCCGAGCCTGATGTTCGGTGTCGGTTTTTTTAATTAAAAAATTTTCTAGCAAAGTAAAATTATTACCATTTCTGGCCTGATCTATTTTTATTAATTCCTGGCAAATCAAAATGGTTTGATTGAAACCTTTTTCTCTGGCCCGAGTTTTGGAGGAGGGAATTGGTATTAAAATTGGATTCCGAAAATTATGAAAAGTTTCCAAATCTGTTAATTCCTCTAAAATAAATTCATAGAGTAATAAACTAAAGTCTCGGATTAGTTTTTGATTGGCTCGATATTTTATTTCCCAAATGGCTTGGCGGCAGAGAAGGGTGCGATAATTAAAAATAGCTTTTATCTTGTCGGTGTCCAAGTCAAAATTCTCAGCCCGGGGAATTTTGTCGAATAAGCCTTCTGGTCCCAGACTTTCCAAATATTTTACCCTTTTTTCTTTAGGTATTAAAAGATCGGCGATCTTTTCTATGGCTTGTTTGATAAATTCTGTTAGATGCTTTATAGTTCTGTTAATCATTTTTAGTTATGATATAATATAAAACATAATTAGTATATAAAAATGATTAATATTCTTGATTTCATTAAAAGCGCCTTTACTACTGATAAGAACAAAAGTGTTTTGGGTATTGATATTGGTCCGTCATCAATAAAAATTATTCAGCTGAAAAAGAGGAAGGGGCGGGCGATACTTGAGACCTATGGTGAATTATCCCTCGGACCCTATGCCGGTTTGGAAATTGGCCGGTCTACGAATTTACCGACAGAAAAAATTGCCGAGGCAGTGGCCGATGTTTTGCGGGAGTCTAATACGACCACTAATAAATGTGGTATCTCTATTCCCATGGGTTCTAGTTTAGTGTCATTTATTAAAATGCCCGCCGTGGATGAAAAGCAATTAGCCCAGATGATTCCCTTGGAGGCGCGAAAATATATTCCCGTCCCAATTTCCGAAGTTAGTTTGGATTATTTGGTTATTCCACACAATGAAAACATTGCCTCCGAATATCAGAATAGTGAAGCGAAACCGGCTGAAAAAACCATTGATGTTTTATTGGTGGTTATTCACAACGATGCCATGGAGAGAAATAAGGAGATTACGCGTTTGGCCAAATTAGATACATCATTTTCCGAAATAGAAATCTTTGGTTCCATGCGTTCAGTTTTGGAGCCGGGGACGGCTCCACAGATGATTATTGATTTTGGTTCCAGTGCGACAAAAATTTATATTATTGAAAGAGGAATTTTACGTACTTCTCATATGATTAGTCGCGGGTCCCAGGATATTACTTTAGCTATTTCCAAGTCTTTAGGTATTAGTATTGATGAAGCTGAAAAAATAAAAAAGGATCGGGGTTTGTTTAAGAAGGAAGGGGAGCAGATGGATATTAATGAAATCACATCCCTAACTTTGGATTATATCTTTTCGGAGATTGGCCGGGTCTTGTTGAATTATCAAAAGAAAACCGAGCGCAATGTTAGTAAGATTTTCTTGACTGGTGGTGGTGTCCTGCTAAAAGGCTTGAAAGAAAAGGCTGAAGCCAGCTTTAGTGTGCCAGTGGTGATGGCGGATCCGTTCTCTAAGGTGGAGTATCCGGCCTTTTTGGAAAATATTTTGAAGCAAGCCGGCCCCTCTTTTGCTGTCTCCATCGGCTTAGCCTTGAGACGATTGCAGGATATAAGTTAATGTTTTTTTCGGTCTTGCTTAGGGCTTGTCTTTTGTGCTATTATATAAATATGAAACCATACACATATAGGACAATAATTGAAAAAGACGGCAAAATGTTCCACGGTTATGTACCAGCTCTTTTAGGTTGCCATACTTGTGGCAAAACAATTGAGGAAACCAGAAAGAGATTACGAGAGGCAATTGAACTTTATTTGGAATGTTTAGTTGAAAGAAAAGAAAAAGTACCTGAAGATAAAGGAATTGAAAGTTTTGAAACTATTTTGATTCCCCTTAAAAAGTCTTATGCCTAAACTACAGACTATCAAGCCGAAAGATTTGATTGGTGTTTTGAAGTCAGTTGGTTTTGTGGAATGTCGTACTAAAGGTAGTCATTTAATAATGAAGAAATCCAAAGATTATATGGTGGTTATTCCTCTACATAATAAGGAAATACCAACCGGGACTTTGCTAGCGATAATAAGTGATGCTGGATTAAACAAAGAAGAGTTTATTAAACTACTTGGCAAATAATAAAGACAGTGGATAAGTTATCCACTTAGACTCCTTGCGTATTTACTGGGGGGGGTAAAATGAAGGTAGTTAGAAAAAACTAACTTTATTAATAATTATTTATTATATGAAAAAATATATCGTCTCCATCTTAATTGCTTCGGTGTTTTTAATCAGTGCGCCGATAGCTGTAAAACAAGTATCGGCCGTGGATATAAATATCAGGGATTTTATTAATCTTTTAATTACAATCGGGGTTATCGCACCAGATAAAATTCCAGCTGTGAATGCATATTTAGCAACGTTTTCAAATAGCGAACCAATCTCAACTACACCTTCTATTACAGTTATTTCACCGAATGGGGGAGAAAATTTAATATCTGGAATAACCCATAATATTACTTGGAGCAGTACTGGTTCTATAAGTAATGTTACTATTGCTCTCCAAACTATATCTACAGCTGGGAATAGTTTAAGTATTATTGCAAATGAAATTACAAATTCTGGTAGTTATACATGGTTAGTACCATCATTTAGTTTAAATAATCAATATAAAATAGAAATATATCCAGCTACCGGACGGGAACTAGTTGATCGTAGTGATAATCCATTTACTATTTCTTCTTCCTTAAATAACGATGGGCAATATTATCCAATACTTAATTTATTGACTCCAACTGTAAATGGAAATACAGTTACTCAAAACGGAGTTACTTATCCAGTCACCGGACAAATTGATACCACTTGGTGTAAAACAACAAATCCAAATGCTTCTGGTAGTGGTCCATTTGAATTTAATTGGAATGATGGCAGTAAATCATGTTCTTGGTTTCCGGCAACACATACCTATGCCGCTGGTTATCAATGGGGGCAAAGTGGCATGTATAAAATAACCGTTAGGGTTAAAAATACTTCTGGCCGGATTTCTTCTAGGGATCAGAATGTGGCAATTTCTTCATCTCCAACACCAGCACCTTCTATTACAGTTATTTCACCGAATGGAGGACAGACATTTGCTGGTGGAGCTAATTTAAACATTAAGTGGAATGTTGTTGGCCCGGAGAATTTTATTGGTACAAAATTAATGTTATTGGATTTGAATGGTACTGTAATTTCTGATTTAAACGGGCCTGTGGTGACGGAGGTTTCTATTGGTAATTCTGTTTCTGGTCAGAATATTTCTAATGCCTTAGGTACTGGTCCTGGTTTTAATGGCAAGTATTTAGTCAAAGTTTGTCTTATTGGCACAAGTGTAGCGACAACATTATGTGATGCCGGTGATAATTATATAACAATTAATCCTGTTTCTACACCAGTTAGCAATCCTATTTATCCGGTTTGTGGAGCAGCCTCTAATGTAATAAGTAATGAAATGCCCACGAGTAATTTATGTTCAGTAGGAACAGTGGCTAGTCAATCTGGTCCAACTGGCGACGGATTAAAATGGGTTTGGGGTTGTGTTGGTAGTAATACCGGTTGGCCTAATGATACCGCTTGGTGTTTTGCACCAAAGAAAAACATATCTATTTATCCCGCCTGTGGTTCCGCTTCCAATGTAACTCGAGCAACGATGCCAACCTCTAATCTATGCTCTGTTGGTACTCTTGCCACTAGATCTGGCACAACAGAAGATGGAACAAACAGATGGTATTGGGGTTGTGTTGGCCAGAATACTGGCTGGGCAGAAGACACCGCTTGGTGTTTTGCTCCTAAAAGTACTTTAGTTCCTGTTTATCCCGCCTGTGGTTCGGCGGCCAATACCGCTTCAGCCGTGTTACCAACTTCTAACCTTTGTTCAATCGGTATAATTGGAAGTAGTAAGGGTGAAACCGAAGATGGTACAAATCGTTGGTTCTGGGGTTGTGTGGGACAAAATACTGGTTGGCCTAATGATACCGCTTGGTGTTTTGCACCAAAAATAACCGTTTCGGCTGAGGGGCAAAATTATGCATCAGCAGCTGTTAGTCGGGAGGCAATATTAAACTTAATTCAAGCTCTAAGATAGTTTTAATTATCAATTAAATTTAGCCCCGATGGCGGGGCTATTTTTAATTGTGGATAACTATAGCTTTTATTTTTAATTAGTATTATAATAGACAGAGAATATGGAGGTAAAAATGCAAACATCTTTTATACCGAAGAAACCGATTACCGAGAGTCGAATTGAAGACTCTGGCATGAGTTTATTTTTGTTATTGGCTATTATTGTTTTTATTGTTAGTGTGGCTATGGCCGGTGGAATTTGGCTCTGGCGAGGTGCTTTGATTTCTCAAATCGCCAAAGATAAGCAAGCCCTAGTGGATGCTCGGGATTCTTATCAGGAAGACACCATTAATCCCTTAATCAGATTGAACGATCGAATTGAAGAATCTAAGGATCTTTTGGCTAGTCACTTGGCTATATCACCAGTTTTCATAATGTTGGAAAGAAATGTTTTACGAAATGTTCGTTTGAAGACTATGAAATTTTCTTTCGCCGGTAATGATAAAATAAAAATTGATTTGACTGGCACGGCCGCCAATTATGATGCTTTATTAAAACAATCTGATGCTTTTGGCAATGGAACTTTAAAAGATTTTATTACCGAGCCGGTTGTTTCGGATTTCAATCCAACAACGGATGGTAGTATTTCATTTACTTTCTCGGCTTCAGTGGAACCACGTTTGATATCCTATGATAATATTTTACCGGAGACCGTGACGGCACCAATTAACACCAGTGATAATACTGGCACTAGTAGTTCACCATTTCTTTCAGAATAAATAAAAAGATGAATCTTATCACACCAATAATTTTAATAATCATTTCCATCGGTGCCTTCTTTGGCTATATTGATCCCAATTATCGGGGTGAAAATTTAAGTAATGGTAATCGCAGTATTCAAAATTTGCAGGCCGAAGATGATGAATATCAAAAAGCCTTGAATGATGCCCAAGCTATTCGGGAAAGACGACAGTCATTAATGGATAAGAAAGGGGCCATGTCTTTAACAGATTTGGAAAAATTGGAAAAATTATTACCAGACAATATTGATAATATTAAATTAGTTATTGATATAAAAAATATTGCCGAAAAGCATAATTTAACTTTAAAAAATATCAAATTGGATACGGCTGTTAAGTCGGATTCCGGTCAATTGGGTCAGGATAATAGCAAATATGGTACTGTCGGTTTGTCTTTTTCGGTTACCTCGTCCTATGATAATTTTCAGAATTTTCTGACTGATTTGGAGAAAAGTTCACGTCTGGTGGATATCGTCGATTTATCAGTCACCGGCAACGATACTGGCATTTATGATTTTTCGATTGGCCTTAGAACTTATTGGTTAAAATAAAAAGATGAATCAAAAAACCAAACAAATTATTATCATAATTATCGTCATCGTTATCTCTTTTATTGGTTTTAAGATGTTTTTTGCTAATGATGAACCGACGGATGTGGCCTTGGTGTCTGAGGGCACAAATCCTCAGGTCTTTGTTGATGGTCAGGCTATTTTAATTTTGCTTGATAAATTAAAACAAGTGACTCTGGATGATTCTATTTTTGCCAGTCCCGCCTTTACCAATTTAGTCAGTTTTGAGCGTCCAATTCAAAGCCAGGTATTGGGCCGACAAAATCCGTTCTTGCCAATTGGAGTTGATACGGCTGGAGCCGTGCGAGCAGTCAGTACTTCTTCCTCCGCCCTATAATTTTTTAA
>CAZIYU010000040.1:0-5778 GCA_964543595.1 uncultured Candidatus Saccharibacteria bacterium
AAAGGTCGAAATTACAACTAATTAACTGTCAATTATGTTCCCTAGCTTGAACAGTTCTTTAAATTTATTGCGCATCTTTTTGGCAAAATAGAAATAGGAAGTTAGTAGGATTATAAAAACGATGGCTATTATAATATAAAAATAATCAATGTATTGACTAGCCATTTTATAGGAACTTCCTAGATAATAGCCGATGCTTAGAACAATAAGAACTTTTAAGCCAGAGACGACGGTACAAAAAGCCATATATTTTTTAAAAGGGTATTTGATTAGTCCAGCACTGATGAGAAATGGCACTGCTATCCCCATAGCTAGTTTTCCAAACACGAAGGCCTTCCCGCCGTGATTAAACCAGAGATGATGCAGGGATTCTTCGGCATTGGCCGTCATGCCTATTTTTGGACCATATTTTAAAAGAAAATTATTTTTATTTCCGTATTTGCCAATATGATATAAAATTACATCGGGAATTAAATCACCCATTAGTAGGGTAATATAGGTTAAGAAAAAACTTAAAGTGCCCAAGGAAACAAAAAACCCGGAGACCAAGGCCGCCGAGTTTCCTTCAATAACTCCAAAAGGGAAGACGATTAAATATTTATAGGTAGAAATTAAACCTATTACAGAGTTGATCATGGAAATTAATCCAGAATATTCAGATCCACATTATCTAGATCAGTTTGAATATCGGTTATTTCAGTAGAGGAGCCGGTTAGTATTTGATTAGCAGTTTCTTGTTTTTGTTTTTCAATTTTCTCCAAGCGATTACTGATGAAATACCAACCACCGGCGATTATGATTATAATAATGATAATAGCGCCAATGACCGCCCCATTACCACCAGTTTTTACTTCAGCTGGTATTACATTTGGAGTTTCATTTGTTGTCTGATTTAAGTTTTGATTTTCATTTTCCATGATTTTTTTATTTTAATTTATAAATAATTAATCCTCATCGGTGCTAGTGGCAGTACTTGTGGCGGTCATGGTCGTCTGGTCATTTCTCGGTAACACTTTGGTAATTTCTTTGATTGTATCGACCAAGAGAGCATGGGTGGCTCTCGCTAAATTTTTAATTTGATTCTGAGTAGTTTTGATTTCTTGGAATAAACTTTCTTGATTATCATCGGTCACTTCTGTTTCTAATAAATCAGCTAGATTATTGGCCACCGTAGTCATCTCAGTGATTTTATCAGTGGCTTCAGCTAATTTTGCCTCGGCGTTATCCATAGTTAGACCTCTTTCAGTTAGAATACCTATTCTATCAGCTATTTTGTCGGCGATTTTTTGTAAGACATCAATCACTTTCATTTCCTTAGCTAATAATCTCTCGCGCACTCTTTCCATCTGCTCATATTGTTTTTGATAGCGACTATTTAATTGCCCCATTCTTTTTTCTGAGGTGGAAGCGGTGGTGGAACCTAAACGGTTTTGTATTCGATTAATAATATTTTGTTTGTTTTCTAATTTGTTTTCAATATTATTACCATTATTATTTCCATTACCTCCATTATTATTAATAGTTTTTTCACACTTTCCTATTATGCTTGGGGTACAAATTCCTCCGCAAAGTTTTAATACTAAATTTGCGCAACAGACCGTCGGTCCTTTTGATTCCATATCATAAACATTTCCTCCTAGTCCAGCACAGACAGGCATCATTGTCGGACTACCATTAACAGCCCCATTATTATTTCCATTTCCATTTTGACTATTGTTTGCGCTGATAGATAGTACTGGAATAAGAGAAATGATCATTCCAATACCGATTACTTTTGATAATATTTTCATATTGATTTATTTGATTAAAATTAATAAAGGCTGGAGATCAATTCTCCAACCTTTATTATACACCCTTTATAGAAAATTAAGTAATCTTAATTTTTTTACACCATTAATGCCACTATTATAAGCGCGACAATGTTCAAGATTTTAATCATTGGGTTGATGGCGGGGCCGGCGGTATCCTTGTAAGGGTCACCAACGGTATCACCAGTGACGGCGGCTTTGTGGGCATCGCCTCCTTTACCACCATAATTTCCACTTTCAATATATTTCTTAGCATTGTCCCAAGCCCCGCCACCAGAAGTCATAGAAATGGCGACAAATAAACCGGTGATAATAGAGCCCATTAAAAGTCCACCCAGAACCACCAGGCCATTGGTCTTACCAAACACTAGGGCAATAACAATTGGAGTCAAAACTGGAATTAAAGCTGGAATAATCATTTGTTTAATAGCGGCACCGGTGACAATGGAAACACATTGAGCATAATCTGGTTTGCCACTACCATCCATAATACCTTTAATTTCGCGGAATTGACGGCGCACTTCCTCCACTACTTTTCCAGCGGTTTTACCGACGGCTTCCATACATAGAGCGCCGAAATAATAAGGTAAAAGTCCTCCAATAAAGAGACCAACAATGACAAAGGGATTGCTTAAGTCAAAGGCCATTGTCTGGCCAGTGCCTTTAACAATTTCCTGTGTATAGGAAGCGAAAAGCACGAGAGCGGCAAGACCAGCGGAGCCGATAGCGTAACCTTTAGTAACGGCTTTGGTGGTATTTCCGACAGCATCTAGAGGATCAGTAATATCACGGACTTCCTTTGGCAATTCGGCCATTTCAGCAATACCGCCGGCATTATCCGTAATTGGACCATAAGCATCAATGGCCACAATAATACCAGTCATAGACAACATAGACATAGCGGCCACGGCGATTCCATATAATCCACCAAAATGATAAGTGATCAAGATACCGAGCACAATGGTAATCAAAGGCCAAGCGGTAGCTTTCATAGAGATAGCCAAACCTTGAATGACATTGGTGCCATGTCCAGAAATGGAAGCTTTAGCAATAGATTGGACAGGAGCATATTTAGTGGCGGTAAAGTATTCAGTAATAATCACCAGCGCTCCAGTGACAATTAAGCCTACCAAGGAACAAATAAATAAGGCCATGACTGAATAGGTACCGTTGTCGGCCATTAATATTTTAGTTAGGGGATAGAAAGCGACGGCCGACAGTAAACCAGCGACGATAAGGCCTTTGTATAAAGCGCCCATGATATTTGGTTCCTTACTATTTTTACTTAATTTTACAAACCAAGTCCCTATAATAGAGGCAATAATAGCAATACCACCAATAGCGAGAGGATAAATAATAGCATTGTTGAAGCCAGCAAAAAGTAAAGAACCTAAAAGCATAGTAGCGACTGAAGTTACAGCATAAGTTTCAAAAAGGTCCGCGGCCATACCGGCGCAGTCACCGACATTATCGCCCACATTATCCGCAATCACACCAGGGTTTCGAGGGTCATCTTCTGGAATGCCAGCTTCAATTTTTCCGACTAGATCAGCTCCGACATCAGCGGCTTTGGTAAAGATACCACCACCTAATCTAGCAAAAACGGAAATTAAAGAAGCTCCAAAACCCAAACCGACCAAAGCATAGACATCTTTGGTAATGGCATAAAAGGCGGTTACTCCCAAGAGAGCTAGACCAACTACGAGCAAGCCGGTGACGGTTCCACCTTTGAAAGCCAAGGACAGAGCGGCATCTAAACCACTTTTAGCAGCTTCGGTGGTGCGGACATTGGCGCGAACAGAGACATTCATACCAATATAACCAGCGAGGGCGGACAAAAAGGCCCCGACGATAAAACCAATAGCCATAATCCAGCCGAGTTTCGGAATAAAACCGATTATCAGAAAAAGAACTACAGCAATATAGCCGATAGTCTTATATTGTTTATTTAAATAAGCGCCGGCGCCGTCCTGAATAGCCTTGGCAATTTCTTGCATGCGGGCATTCCCGGCACTTTTCTTAAGAATTGATTTGGCCAAAACCAAACCGTAAATAATAGCGACCAATGAAGCGATTAAAGCGAACCAAATGTATCCGTTCATATTTATATAAAATTAACCTATTAATAAACGCTTATAATAACGGATACTATAGCGGATTTTGTGGTTTTCTACAAGCTGGCGTGATATAATACTTTTATATGGAAAATGCAGATACAAAAAATAAAATAGCGAATCGAGTTTTTTATTTAATATTAATTTTATTAATTCTTGCTTCCGTGGGCGTTACTTTTTGGCGAATTGTTATTCAAAAGGATTATCAAATCGTGGCGGAAGTTTCTTGTGATCCGGCTGAGGAAGCTTGTTATTATTATGAACCAGAGGAATGTGCTATGGATGATTATGAATGTCTCTCAGTCCCACCGGAAGAAGCCTATGATTATAAAATGATTAGCAAAAATGCGTCCACTATTTATGCTTGTGAGCAGACAGAGGAAAAATTAGGTTGTGATGAAGAATTATCTTGTTTAGATGGCGAGGAAAATTGTGAATATACTTATTGTGATCCAGAAAATTTGGAGGATTGGGAAGTCTGTTCGGAGCCGGTAGAAATTGAAGAGGCAGAAATGTTATCTGATCAAGCTACTTCAACTAATGAAACGACAGAAGAGTCTCCTGAAGCCACCAGTACGGCCGACATTCCTTGGTAATGTGGCTAGGAATATAGCTAAAATTGTGTTATGATTAGGCCCCTATGAAAACCGGGCAGAATATTAAAATTAGGCAGATTTTCAGGCAATATTGGAAAGGTGTTAAACCATATCGCTGGCTTTTTTTTGGTGCTTATCTTATTTATTTTTTAATGAACATAGTAAATATTATCGTTCCTATTTTTTATAAGAAATTTTTTGATTTACTTACACAAGCCGGAGGGGATAAGGCTCTATTATTTCCCGGGCTATTAAGGTTGGTTATTATTATCGCCGTTATTCATCTGACCTCGTGGTTTTTTTGGAGGTTTGCTGATGTAGCATCTACAATCATGATTTCAAAAACAGTTGCTAAATTAAAACAGAATTGTTTTGACTATATGTTGGGGCATTCATACACTTTTTTTGCAAATAATTTTTCTGGGAGTTTGGTTCAAAGAGTAAATAGATACGCACGGTCTTTCGAAGCGCTTGGTAATAGTTTTGTATATCAAATAATGCCACTAGCTGTTATTATTATTGGATCAGTCGTTGTTACTTATTTTATAGCCCCTATTATTTCTTTAGTAATTTTGGTCTGGGTTATAATATTTATTTCATTTTCGTTAATTTTTTCTAGATGGAAGTTGAAGTACGATATTAGACGCGCTGAAGCTGATTCTAAAACTACAGGTTATTTGTCAGATACAATTACGAATAATAGTGCCGTATCATTGTTCACCGGTGTAATTTATGAAGAAAAGTCTTTTCGGGATATATCGAACGATCAAGCTAGGAAAACTCGTTTTTCTTGGTATCTAAATGATGCGGTAGATATGGTACAGGCATTTTTTATTACTGTAGTTGAATTTTTTGTATTTTATTTTATCTTAAAATATTGGGGATTAGGATTAGCTACCGTGGGAACATTTGTCCTAGCCCAGACTTATGTTATTGGTTTAGCAAATCAGCTTTGGCATTTAAATCAATCAATAAGAAATATTTATGAGGGTATTGCTGATGCTAAAGAAATGGTGGAAATATTAGAAACTCCCTATGAAATTAAAGATGTGCCGGGGGCAAAAAAGTTAAAGGTGAAAGAGGGGGAAATTGCTTTTAAAAATGTCGGTTTTAATTTCAATGAAACCAGAGAAGTGCTTTCAGATTTGAATTTAACTATTCAGCCGGGCGAGAAGATGGCTATTATTGGCCCATCGGGTGCGGGAAAAACCACTTTTGTTCGTTTATTAATGCGGATGTATGAATTAACTAAAGGAAAAA
>CAZIYU010000041.1:0-5694 GCA_964543595.1 uncultured Candidatus Saccharibacteria bacterium
TGTGGCGATAATTAATTTAACCGTATATCTCCTATTTTTCATAATATCAAACAAGCGACAGTTGTCAAGACGATTTATCCACAATTTCTTTTACCTATTTTTTGAGAATTTGATCCGCATTTATTTTCCCATCCTTAAAATCTTTTATTAAAGTCTGGGCTTCCTTTTTTGTAATCTTGCCCTCTCTCAAAAGTTTTCCTAAGTGATTTTCAACTGGAGTATAAGAAGTCCATTCAGCATTAGAAACCAACTTTAAATTACTTTCGGCATTAGAACCCCCCAATTCCAAAGGAATTGTATGATCAAGTTTCATATCACCTACTACACCTTGTTCATTTCTAACTGCTTGTGATTCTTCAAACGGCATCCGTTCCACTATAATAGTTTTGGAATCTATTCGCCTTATCTTTTGCCCTGTAAATATACGATTGAATGCTGTGAGAGGATCTGTGCCTATTGCTTTCGCGTATAGGGCTATGGTATGTATTATTCCTTTGCTGTCTACTTTGCCCTCTGGGATATTTAATTTCTCCCCTTTTTTGGCTTCAATATTAAGCACACTTGTATTTATATTAGGTATCTCAATATTCGGAATCTCTATGTTTGGAATTTCTATATTTTTAATATCAGCACTTGAAAAACTATCTATCAATCTTTCATTTCTTTCCCTTACAGTTTGTAGATGTGAAGCGTTTGTCGGATTCTTAACCGGATGTTGTTCAAAATAGTAATTAAGTAATTCCTTTGCCTCAAGATTTGATACTCCAAAGTTTTGTAGATATTTATTAACCTTTGTTATTTCAGTTATTTTTTCGCTATCACTCATATTTGTCATCGGGCCTGTAAGTTGAAAAATCTTGTTACTGAGAAGTCCATTCGTATCAATTATAAGTTTAGGTTCCCATTCATTTTTCATTTCTTGTGAAACCAAACTACTTTCTAAAATATCATTTACTCTTTGATTGTATTTTTCAATAGATTCTCTCGGATTTTTAATTGTGCCTAAATAATAATAAAGTTGTTCTTGTTGATCTTTAAATGAGAATAATCTATTAAGAACTTCTTGATCTCTTTTGTCTTGTTCTGTTTTGGTAGCCCTCACCCCTAAGAAAGCAGCAATAGCAGCCACACCAGTGTCGACTTCTTTTTCTCTTAATTGTTTATAAACACTTAGTGCTATTGGTTCTAATCGTTTAATTTCGTGGACAAAAAGTTTTTGTGCTCTCAATAAAAATGGGTCTGTAACATAAAACACCTTATCATCTTTCCAGTCATAAATTGCCTCGCCTTGAAGGATTTTAGCAAAATCCACAAGTATCCCTAAAGTAGACGCTTTCATCCCTCCAACTCGTTTAACGCTTTCTGTAACAGCTATATCGGGTCTTCCCCTTAAAACGTTAAAAGTAATATTCCAATAATCCTTGTCATAGGTAAGTAAATCTATCATAATTTTTTTACCTCTTTTATCTACCCTGCCTGTATCTATCTTGAATAAATCCCTAATATCTTCTAATTTCTTTGGTTTTTCAGGTAACTTCTTTGTCATTATAAGCGTTCCAACTGTTGCTAACATCCCCGTAAGAAGCAGAGAATTAACAATATTATACCTTGACCTACCTGCCCCATAGGTTCCTTTAAACCCCCATTGAGAAAATGCCTTTATAATAGTTCTATAATTTCCCTCAGCAAATCCAGGGGCCATAAATACAAACCTTAATAGCGTGGTCGTGGTTCCACTCCTGCCAAATAATCTTTCATTCATCATCCCATAAAAGTTCTGCCCCTCTTTAATAATCTCTAATGCTTCTTCACTGGTAAGCATTCTATCCAATTTATTTTCTTTTGTGGAAACTATATCTAAATATTTTGCGTATTTTATCTTTGGAATATACTTATTAAACATCCATTTAACAAAATCAGTAGGAATCTTAACAGGAGTAATACCAACTTTTGTAAACGCCCCTAAGTATTGACCATTATTAATCTTATCTACCATATCAGACAACATCTGTTTAGCCTGAAAATCCATACTATACTGATGTCCACCTCCCAATTCTATGTATTTTTTATATTCAGGAGTTTGAAAGATAGGATCGGCTTTTTTAAATCCTCGTAAAGCCGTCCCCCTCAACACCGTAATTGGTTCGTGAATAAATTGAGCAAAGCCAGTATCAGCTACTGATTGTTTAGCTTCTACGAGTGCGTGAAAAGCACTGCCAACAAATTTAATAGTCCTTAAATAATTGTTTATCTTTCTCAGAGTATTTAAAGCGGGTATCCCAGAGATTTTATTAGTTTCGATTAAATTATTTATTGAAATAGCTAAATCCTTCTCCACTCTTAAGCCCCCAAATACAGGATCATTTATTCTTTCCCAGCCCACAGGGGCTTTTTCAATCGTGTCTATATAAATTCCCTCACCCGTATTTAGCAATTCATTCTTCATCCATTGCATACCGTCTAATTTAGCAATAGCCCTAAACTCTGCTCGTAGATTAGTAACGGGGTTATTATATTTTAATTCTAATCCTCTTGCTGTTGCGTCTGCAACTGTCGGAATAGATTTGTGTTTAATAAACCTTTCTGTTGTTTGCCAATATTCTAAAAATTTATCAACGGCTTTTGGATCTTTATACATTCCATAAAAATAATCCGCTACTTTATGTAGATTTCCCTCTGCCACTCGTTGTAGAAAATCATAGTTGAAATCAGCAATCTCTTGAATAGCTTGCTTCTGAACTGGTAATTTTAATTCCTGGGGTAATGCCTTAATGGCATCTGTTTGAAGTTTAGACGCCTCTAATGAAGCTGGCGTTCCTCTTGATAACATTAAATTTTTCAAATCCTTCTCTGTAAAATTTTTGCTATACCATTCTTCAAGTTCTATGATTGTTTTATCCACCGAATCTAATTCTGTCTGATCAAATTCTATTAACTTTGCTTCCGTTTTCCCATAAGTCCCTTTAGTTACTATTGGAAAAAGTGCTTTATTTTTAATTAATTTCGCGGGTTCAACTATTTTTAATATTCGTCGTGATATAAAATCTGCAACTTTGCTTAATGCTTTACCAATAGTCGCAACCTTTCTGGTTTTTGATATTCGTTCAAAAATTCCAGGTTTAATAACCTCTTTAGTAACTTTTGGAATTACCTCTTTAGTTATGGCGGTAGGAATTTTTTTATAAATAATATAACTTGCCCCCCAGGGATTATCTCCAACCTCGTCTTCAACATATCCCGCTTCAACAACTTCAAAACCTTTGGGAGTATTCTCTTTTATAATCTTCTGGGTTTCCCTCTCTGCAAAAACAGAATATTCGGTAGTATCTAAATCTTTTGGAAAACATTCTTCACACCATCCCTCAACATAAGTTTTATAATCACCTTCCTCAATTAAATTATCCAAATTATCCTCACGTGCTTTTAAAGTATTTAATTTGTTAATCAGTTTTTGGGTAACTGGAGTTTTAGGGATTTCTGAGATAGTTGCTTTTCTAACAACTTCTATTTTAGGCTCAATTTTAGGTTCTACAGCCTCCTTCCCCCCTTTCTGTGCTTCTGGGGTGATTCCTTTGGCTTGGTTGATTTTAATAGCATCAGAATTGATAATTATAATTTCCTTTTCTTTTCCACCAAGTTTTCTTGTATCATTTGAAAAATCAATAGCGTCATATCCATTTTGACGAGCAAATTTAATAGTTTTCACATCATTCTCATCAATAAACCTTACACCTTGACTATCCGTCTTTTCAAATTCCCCACCTAATGTTTTTGAATCTAAAACCTTTGCGTCTGCTTTTAATGTAAAAGTATCAATTCTGTTAGTATCTTTAAAAATTTCAGGACTAATCCCCTTACCACCAGAAAATTTTTTCGCTATATTTATATCCGTTGTCATTGATAATCCTTGTGGACGAGATGCTAATTTTTTAATATCAGTTCCCGCACCAAATTGTAAATTTCCAGCATCACCTCTAAATAATTGTATGTCCTTTTCTAATGGTTGGAGTTGTTGGGGGATTGTAGAAACACCTATCTGTTCTATAATAGAATTAACAATAGGTTCTGTAGTTCCTAATGTTTTAGCAATAACTTCTGGGGTTATATTTTGTTTTGCTAAATTGGTTATCTGTTTGGTAAGGTCGTCCCCTCCTATTTTAGGAGAGATAGATAAACCTCCTTTAGCGTCTGCAAATCCACCTAAAGCAGTTCGTTCAGCAATAGGGCTAACTTGAAAACCTTTACCATATTGCTCTAATGGTAAAATCAAATTTTTAGCAACGTCTTGTATCTTTTTAAAAAATGGGTTGATCTTTGTTATAATGCCTTTTTCTGTCATCTGTTGGGCTACATATCTACCATTTCTAATACTATTAGCATATTCAGTAATACTTTTAGAAGACATCATACTTTCTTTTGTGCGTGTCATAACTTCAAGAGGAGTCAAAGGTTTATTCTGTGGAAGTCCTAATTCAGATAAACTTCTTTCAAGTTGTGGGTCATATTTAGTGACTTTTAAAACTGATTTAGCGCTTAACTCTATCATATTACCAGCAATGAAAGCATCTAAGGCATCAGGGACCACTACCATTAAAGAGGATAATGCGGCATTCTTCCAAATACCTAATTCATCTTTCGGAGGATCTATTTCATTTAATTCATTATATTTATCCCAAAGTCGTCTGCCCGTGCTTTCAACTTCTGGCGTATCAAATCCTAATCGCTTAGCGTCAAATGGAAGTTTTAATGGTTGCGCTTCACCTTTTGCCTGTATTTCTCTAAAGTTTTGAATTGACTGAACTGTCCATTTCGGAATTATCTCTAATAATCTTGACACCACTTCCGGAACAATTTTAAGAACACCTAATTTTTCTTTAGCAATAGGTAATTGTTTTGTTTCTGCTTGAAAGGGGGGTCGCATCTCCACAGTTGGAACAGCAGACGGAATAGAAATCTTTTCTTTAGTAGTAGGTTCTATAATCGTTTGTGGTCGTTCTCTTGGTTTAAGTCCAGTAAAAAAGGTAACTATGGGATCAAAAAAACTCCTAACCCTATCCTTTAAGGTTGGTTGACCTCTATCCCTCCACTCAAAACCAGTTTCTGTTTTCGGTATTTGAATATTAGGGACATCTATTGTCTGTTTTTTAGTCTGGATATTTGGTATAACCATAATCGTAAACTCTGATTATTTATTTTATTAATCCCAAAGTCCTTTCCACCAATTAGCAACTGATTTAGCTGCTGAATATGCCTTATCTGATAAATTTGGTTTAAAATCAGCTTCCCCTGAAGGAGTGGTAGCTTGTCCACCCATTGCTTGTATAATCTGTTGAACTTCATCCTCACTTAATTGTCGCAATACACCATCCATTTTAATCTGCTTATTACTGGAAATATAATCAATAGCTTCCTGTTTTCCCATTTGATCTATCAATCCATTAGCAATTAAGGAAACATCTTCAGAAGTTAATGGTTCTTGTTTTATGTTAGTTTCATCGTCAACCCCGGGTGATACACCAACCGGAACAACTTTAGTTGTTCCATCGGTATTAACAATAGTTACATTCGTTTTATCAGGACTTACAATGGTAGTTAATACCTTCTTATCTGCATTAACGTTCATTACGGTAGAGAAGAAGTCAGCCCCAAGTCCAGCTTGAACACTAAGTTTGGTAAGAGTTAATTGTTGATCTG
>CAZIYU010000042.1:0-5401 GCA_964543595.1 uncultured Candidatus Saccharibacteria bacterium
CATAGATTTACCTTAATATAGCACTTCTTATTATTTTTACAATCTTATGCTATACTCACAAATATGAATTTTCAAATTGAAGGTGGACATAAATTATCAGGTTCTGTAATCACTAAAACCTCTAAAAATGGGGCGATGGGAGTAATTTGTGCTGCCCTTTTAAATAAAGGTAGGACCATTATTAAAAATGTCCCAAAAATTGAAGAGGTGAATAGAATAGTGGAGGTTTTATCCAGTATTGGTGTTTCCGTTATTTGGAATAATAATGATTTGGAAATACAGCCAGAGAAAATTAATTTAAAAAATTTAAATAAGGAATCAGCTGAAAAAACTCGAAGTATTATTATGTTGATTGGTCCGTTGATTCATTATTTTAAAAAATTTTCCTTGCCCCAACCTGGTGGGTGTAATCTTGGATCCAGAACTGTTAAGCCTCATCTTTATGCCCTAGAAAAATTAGGAGTAAAAATTGAAACAATGAAAAATAGCTATAATATTTCATATCAAAAACTACAGCCAAATGAAATAGTATTATATGAAAGTGGTGACACTGTAACTGAGAACACGATTATCGCTGCCGCCTTAATTCCTGGTAAAACTATTATCAAATATGCCTCCGCTAATTATATGGGTCAGGAAGTATGTTTTTTCCTTGAAAAATGTGGTGTCAAGATTGAAGGTATTGGTACTTCCACTATTATTGTTCATGGAATAAAAGAAATTAATACAAACATTACTTATTGTTTATCTGAGGATCCAATTGAATCCATGTTTTTTATTGCCGCAGCTATTCTCACTAATTCTAAATTAATCATTAAACGTTGCCCAATAGATTTCCTAGAATTGGAACTTTTAAAATTAGAAAAAATGGGCTTAAAATATAAAAAAACTAAAATCTATAAAAGCCTAAATGGACAAACAAATTTAACAGACTTAACTATTTTTCCGTCAAAATTAATTGCTTTAGAGGAAAAGATTCATCCAAGCGTTTATCCAGGAATAAATATGGATAATTTACCCTTCTTTGCTATTATTGCCACTCAGGCTAAAGGAATAACTTTTATTCATGATTGGCCCTATGAAAATCGCGCTATTCATATTAAGGATATCGATAAATTAGGGGCTGAGACAAATCTAGTGGATACACACCGATTATATATTACTGGTATTACTAAATTAAAAGCCGCTGAAGTCATTTGCCCACCGGCTCTCCGTCCAGCAGCCGTTCTACTTGTGGGAATGCTTGGTGTTCATGGCAAATCAATACTCAGAAATGTATATAATATCAATCGTGGCTATGAAGAAATCGCCGAAAGACTAAATGCTCTAGGGGCTAAGATTAAAATCTTAAAGAATTAATTTTCAATGCGCCAATCGAGTGGCGTATTGAAAAATACCTCGTTTTGTGCCACTATATAGGCCTAATGAAATTGCTGAATGTCATTCCCATAGCCCGAGGTATAAACAAAGAAAGCTTGTCCTATTTCACGAGCTCAGATATTTCCGTCGGTTCAGTGGTCAAAGTGCCATTACGAAAGAAAACTGTCCCAGCCATTGTGATTTCCTCCGAAGAAGTAGCTGATGTTAAGGCTGAAATTAAAAACGCTTCCTTTGAGACGCGTAAGGTAGAAAAAATAAAATCCTCCACCCTGCTCTTACCGGAATTTATGGCTACAGTTTCTGAGGCTGCAACCTATTTTGCTTCCACTTCAGGTAGTGTCCTGCACTCTGTCATACCAAAAATAATTATTGAGGAAGCTGAAAAAATCAAAGTAAAAACTAAGGAATTTAAAAATATTCGGGCCCATGAAAAGCTGGCTATTCAAAGTAATGATGAAGAAAGATATGCCACCTATAAAAGTTTAATCCGAGAAGAATTTGCCAAAAGCTTTTCTGTTTTTTTCTGTCTGCCAACAGTGCAAGATATTAAAAAAGCCCATGAAAAACTATCAAAAGGAATTGAGCAATACACTTTTGTTTTACATGGACTATTAACTAAGAAGGAGCAAATTGAGCTCTGGAATAAAGCCGCCAATGAAGAGCATCCGTCCTTAATTATTGCTACCGGCTCATATTTAGGCATACCTCGCAATGATATTGGCACAATAATTGTGGATAAGGAAAATGCGCGCGCCTATAAATGCCAGGGTCGACCCTTTATTGATATTCGCAATTTTGCCGAGAAATTAGCCGAGAAAATTAGAGCTAAGATAATCTTTGGTGATTTATTACTTCGGACCGAAACCGTTTGGCGCCACAATGAAGCTGAAATTTTTGAGGTTGCGCCATTAAAATTCCGCTCATTGACCACAGCCGAAATTAAATTAGTAAATATGAAGCAAATTCCACCTGAAGATTTAGAAAGAGGTAAGGAGGGTAAAGAGCCGAAATTCAAATTATTCAGCGATGAGTTATTAGAGCAAATTGAGAGTAATCGAGATAATGATGAGAATATATTTATTTTTGTGGCTCGACGTGGACTTTTTCCTTCCACTATTTGTGGCGATTGTGGCAATTTAGTAAAATGTAATTCCTGCGGTTCCCCTACCGTTCTTCATAAGGCATCCAGCGAAAACTTTTTTCTTTGCCATCGTTGTGGTGAACACCGCAGCGCTATGGAAAAATGTAGCAATTGCCAAAGTTGGCGCCTGTCTACTTTTGGCATAGGCATTGAATCCGTCGAAAAGGAATTAGTAGAAAAATATCCAGATATTAAAATATTCAAAATTGATTCTGATAGCGCTAGTACCCATAAAAAAGCTTTAGATACGGTCGCTAAATTTTATGCTTCGCCTGGTAGTATTCTACTGGGAACAGAAATGGCCCTATTGTATTTAAAAGATATTATCGCTAATACAGCAGTAGTTTCCATTGATTCATTTTTCTCCATTCCAGATTTTCGAGTAAATGAAAAGGTAATGAATATTTTGTTAAAAATCCGCGCCCTAACCTCCAGAAATTTTCTTGTCCAAACCCGGGATATTGAACATAAGATTTTAAAATATGCCATTGGTGGTAATTTAGCTGATTTTTATCGGGATGAAATTAAAGAAAGAGAAAATCTATTCTATCCTCCGTTCTCTATACCTATTAAAATTACTCTGCAGGGCGACAAAAAAACAGTTCTGGCTGGGATGGAAAAATTGCAAAAAGACATGTCTCCCTTTGAAATTGATATTTTTCCAGCTTTTGTACCAATTAGTAAAGGTAAATTTAGCATGCACGGCCTAATAAAAATAAAACGTCAGGAGTGGATCAATCAGGAACTGCTAAATAAATTACGTTCCCTACCACCGTCATACACAACCAATGTTGATCCAGAGAGTCTTTTATAAAAACCCAAAATAAGGTATATTTAAAATAATGGTAAATATTGTCCAAAAAGAAGAATCCGTTTTGAGAGAAACAGCCAAAAATGTTCCACTAGGTGACATTCAAACTCCTAAAATTCAGAAAATAATCTCTGATATGAAAAAGGCTCTAGATTCTCAAGATGATGGTGTGGCCATTGCGGCTCCACAAATAGGTGTTCCTCTACGAATTTTTGTGGTATCACAAAAAGTGGAGCTATTAGCAAATAATGAGGAAATTACAACAGAGAAATTAGTTAAATTAAAATATCCAATTTATATAAATCCGGAAATCAAAAAGCTTTCACGAACAAAGATAGAAGTGGACGAAGGTTGTCTATCAGTTCGTTATTTATACGGCAAAGTTAAAAGGGCAGAAAAGGCTATAATCACGGCCTATGATGAGAGTGGTAAAAAATTTACTCAGGGTGGTAGTGGTTTACTGGCCCAAATCTTTCAACATGAAATAGATCATCTGAATGGTATATTGTTTACCGACAAGGCAGATAATATTGTGGAAATTTTACCAGAAAAAAATGTTAAATAATATTAAAATTACTTTTTTTGGGACTTCAGATTTTTCAGTTTTTTGTCTAGAGGAAATGAAAATCCTCGATTTAATACCTGAACTAATTATTACTTCACCAGATAAACCAATCGGTCGTGGCTTAAAACTAGAGGCCAATCCAGTAAAAATCTGGGCCGAACAAAATAATATTTCTTATCTTACCCCGCTAAAATTAGATTCTGATTTTATTCTACACCTAACGCCTAGTAATTGTAATCTATTTATTGTTGCCTCCTACGGTAAAATTATTCCAAAAACAGTTTTAGATTTATCAAAACATGGGACTATTAATATCCACCCATCCTTATTACCAAAATATCGTGGCCCTTCCCCACTACAATCACAAATTGTAAACAATGAATCAGACATAGGTTTTAGTATTATGCTTTTAGATGAACAAATGGATCATGGACCAATAATTACTCAAGAAAAATTGGCTTCTAAATGGCCAGTTTCCTTAACTAATCTTAAAAAAATTATGGCGAAGGAATCTACTAAGAAATTAGTTGAAATTCTACCAGATTGGATTGAAGGAAAAATAGAAGCAAAATCACAAAACCATACTCAGGCTACATTTACCAAGAAAATTGAAAAGAAAGATGGAGAATTAGATATTATAAATGACGATCCCTATAAAAATTATTTAAAATTCCTCGCTTATGGCGTGTCACCAAGAGTTTATGCTTTTGCAGAGAAAAAAAGCAACCTAATTCGTTTTATTATTACTGATGCTGAATTTAAAGACGGACAATTCATTATCAAAAGCGTCCTCCCCGAAGGCAAAAAAGAAATGAATTATGATGATTTCCTTAGGGGGTTGAAATAGTTACTCTATTAATCACCACTGGGGTTAATGGCAGATCATTTTCATTTACTTTAGAATTTTCAATAGCGTCCACCACCTCCATACCGCCTATCACTCTACCAAAGATTGTATGTTTGCCCTGTAACCAATCTGTATCAATAGTGGTTATAAAAAATTGGCTACCATTAGTATTTGGACCGCTATTAGCCATCGCTATTACTCCCCGCATCATTTGTAAATCATTTGCTTCATCAGCAAATTTATAGCCCGGACCACCGGTACCATAAACCGAAGTATCTTCTCCTTTAGTATATGGATCCCCGCCCTGAATCATAAAATCTTTTATCACCCGATGGAATTTCGTATTCTCATAAAATCCCTCCTTAGCTAATTTCACAAAATTCTCCACTGTTTTCGGCGCCTGATCAGGATAAAGTTCCAACTCAATATTTCCTAGGCTAGTTTGCAATGTCACTAAACTTTTTGATTCAGTCATAATATTAATTACTTGATTATTATTTTTATTTTTACCCGAAACAAAACCAACTATTACAACGATAATCACAATGATTATCACATAAAAAATTGCTCCGGGATTAATTATTTTTTTCCACTCTTCCATGGTTATTTATTATTAAATATACCTTTAATAAGATTTTTTATTTTTGCCCCACCACG
>CAZIYU010000043.1:0-4574 GCA_964543595.1 uncultured Candidatus Saccharibacteria bacterium
ACATTCTTTTGACGAAGAAGAACAAGGCATTGTGACCGACCACACCTATTAAAATTACCTTTCCAATATTCAACCTACAGAATCCATACTGATAAGATAACTCTAATTTTTACCCAACAAAAAACTCCTACTCTGAATCGGAGTATCAAGGAACATCCATTTTTTAGGAAGAATGTGCCTCAACTTGTTGGAGTATAAAGGTTTAACCCCTGATACCCCGATTCAAAACGGGAGTTTTGTATTTCAAATTATACGGTTGTCCTCTTGCTAATAAATGAATGTTAAGCTTTAACACTCCAACTCTAATATTTTATCAAATTCTAAAAATAAATGCAATAGCTAATGTAAATAAAAAGGTCTTAGGATACCACTATTCCGAATGGGTCCCTTTTTTTGGGCGGGGGCGGGACATTAAACTAGATCCGGCACGTAGAAATCTGGTTCGTTTACCTGTATCCACGTTCGAATAGAGTCAACCATTCGGAGCTAATAATACTTATTTTTAAACAAGGTGTACAGTATACAGTACATTGTACACTTTTTAATAATTTTGCTATACTGAAATTATGAAAAAAACAGGAGATAAAATCCTTTCATATCTAAAAGTTAAAGGTCAGGTTAGTCCAGAATAGATTAAGAATTTATGTAAAAAATATTAAACCCCACCTTAAAGTGGGGTTTAATATTAGTAACGACTAGTTACTCTGTCTTTGGAGCTTCCTCCACAACAGGCGCTTCCTCAGGGGTGATGTTTTCCTCAACCGCTGGGGTAGTGGTAGTATCGTCTCCAGCTGGAGCAACTACCGGGTTTGTATCATTATCCATAATGAAAAATAATTAACTGATAAATCTAGTTAATAAATAAATTTATAACTAGATTTTTATCTTAACATAAAATCATGAAAAAGTAGGGTTGACAAGTGATAAAAATAATCCTACGTTACATATTTATAAAAAGATTTATTACTCGCTAATGATTAAAATATTTGGTAAAATAGATAAATGCAAAAGAGTAAAAATTGGCACTCTATATTATTGGATACAATTTTTCCTAAGGGCTTGAATGTAAAAAATGGTCTAACTAATTCAGAAGTTATAATTAAACTTAAGGAAGGGGGCAAAAATAGTTTGCCTCAGGAAAAACCCTATTCCAAATTACGGTTATTTCTGAGCCAATTTCATAATCCCTTAATGTATATTTTACTGGTAACGGTGATAATTTCATCTCTATTAAAACATTATTCCGATACTATTTTTATTGTTATTGTTTTGCTAATAAATACTGTTGTCGGTTTTTATCAGGAAAATAAAGCTAATGAATCACTGCTAGCCTTAAAGAAAATGGTGAAAATTCGAGTGCGAGTTTTACGTGATAAATATGAAAGGGAAATAGATAGTGAAGATTTGGTGGTGGGGGATATTGTTTTTCTTAAATCGGGGGATAAGGTACCAGCTGATGGGCGCATTTTAGAGTCTAAAAATTTAAAAATAAATGAAGCTAGTTTAACTGGTGAATGGCAGGCGAGTAGTAAAATGTCTGGTGATATTTTGCAAGAAAATACTCTACTATTAGATCGAACGAATATGGTTTACATGGGGACAGTGGTGGAAGAGGGGCGAGCTAAAATTATAGTTGTGGCGACTGGTCTTAATACTCAGATAGGTGAAATTGTTTCCTTACTTAGAGAGACAAAAGAGACCAAAACTCCACTTCAGAAAAAGATTGCTGTCCTATCCAGGATTGTCGGTGCTTTTATTATTTCCCTCATATTTTTAATTGTTATCATTGGTTTCCTTCAAGGGAAACCTTTTGCCGATATTTTTGTTTCGGCTTTGGCTTTGGCCGTCTCAGCCATACCCGCTGGACTTTTACCAGCCATTACCGTCATTTTAGTTTTAGGTATGCGTCGGATTTTAAAAAAGAAAGGGTTGGTTAGGAAATTGGCGGCCACTGAAACTCTTGGTAGTGTAACGGTTATTTGTACTGATAAAACTGGCACTCTGACAGAGGGGAAAATGCAGGTTAGTCATATTTTAACTAGCACTAAGGAATTATTAAATACGGAGATTGGTGGTTTAGCTAAGGGTGAAAAATCTAATGGTATAGAGTCTCATATTTCGGCCTTAAAGATTGCGACTTTAGTCAACGAAGCTTTTATTGAAAATCCCGAAGCTGAATTACAGCAATGGATTATTCAAGGTAAGCCGACCGAAAAAGCTATGCTCCTCGCTGGTATGGAGGCGGGCTTAAATAAATTGGAATTGGAAAAGCAGTATCCATTGATAGATCGAATCAGTTTTGAATCAGAAAATAAATTCGCCGCTACTTTTCATAAGAAGGATAATAAGCATAATATGTTATATGTTATTGGCGCACCAGAAGTAATCATTGCTCGTTGCACTAGTTTAGACGTTGATAGTAAAAAGGAAAAATTAAATAAAATTGAAACAGAAAAATTAATTAAAAAATTAGAAATTCTAACTCATAAAGGCTTGCGAGTTTTGGCCTGTGCTCATCGGGATTATGCTATTAAGACGAAATACAATGAGTTGAACGAATTAGTGACTGGATTATCATTGGTTGGTTTTATTGCCATTAAGGATCCGCTTCGTCAGGATGCCAGTGAATCAATAATGATTACAAAAAAAGCTGGCATTCGGACAGTCATTATTACCGGTGATCATCGCTTTACCGCCAAGGCTATTGCTGGAGAAATCGGTTTGGATATAGCCAGCGAGCACATTCTTGAAGGTAATGAACTAGAAACGATGACGGATGAAATTCTCAAAGAGAAATCTAAGATTGTTTCCATTTATGCTCGGGTGTCTCCTCATCATAAATTAAGAATTGTGCGGGCCTTACAGTCTAATGGTGAGGTGGTAGCCATGATTGGTGATGGAGTTAATGATGCGCCGGCCCTTAAGACAGCTGATATAGGAATTTCGGTTGGTTCAGGAACTGATGTGGCTAAGGAAGTAGCAGATTTAATACTTTTAGATGACAATTTAAAAACAGTGGTCAAGGCGGTGGAGCAGGGGCGAGTGGTCTTTAATAATATTAGAAAAGTTTTTGTTTATTTATTGGCTGATGATTTTTCCGAATTATTTTTATTTTTAATAGCAATGATATTTGGTTTACCCTTACCACTTTTAGCGGCCCAAATTCTTTGGATAAATTTAGTGGAAGATGGTTTGCCAGATATTGCTTTGACTATGGAGCAGGAAACTGTCGGTATAATGGATGAAAAGCCTCGGGATCCGGCCGAATCAATATTAAATCGGCCGATTAAGATGTGGCTAGTGAGTATTTTCTTTATTTCTGGTTTAGCAGCTTTTCTCACCTTCTTTATTACTTGGAAAATAACAGGAGATTTAGCCGTGGCGCGTTCCATCGCTTTTGCTTTAATGTGTCTGGACTCTCTAGTTTTTGCTTTTTGTGTTAGATCATTTAAACAGACAATATTCAGAAGAGATATTTTTTCCAATTATTATTTATTAGGGGCGGGTATAGTGGGGCTGATTCTTTTGTTTGGAGCGGTCTATCTTCCTTTTTTACAAAAGCTTTTAATTATTCAGCCGTTTAAATTGGCGGATTGGTTGCTAATTATTGGTATAAGTTTTATAGAAATATTATTAATTGAATTTTTCAAGAAATTGATATTTACGACGGATTTAAAGCCTTTCTTAGTACGGTTAAGGAGAAAGGTGGCTTAATATAAGGGGATTTAGAACAACCACCCCTAGCCCCTCCTTAACTAAGGTGGGGAAGAGAAAATGCTTGACAAAATCAATATAATTTGCTATACTTAATAATAGAGGGTAAAAGAGGCAAAGTGGCTTCTTTTTTAATGTTTGACAACTCAAGACAAGAAATAAATGAAAGGAGACGGTATGTGTGAGGAGAGCGATCAGAAAAAAACTTCCATCGTGGGAGTGGTAATGTTATACCTGGCTGTAATTGCGAGTATGGTGATTTTTGGAGTCATTGGTGCCAAGTTCCTGCTTCGGTGGGAAAAGGCATCTAAGATTCCGACGGTCACAACAGTGGCACCAGAAGCGGATGCGTTTCTGAAGGATACGAACGAGGAGCCGAGCTCAACAAGCAAGGAGGTAGTCCTTCGTACCAATGCGACAGTCGCGGTATTTCACGCCGACTTGAATAAGTACAAGGAACAACTGAGTAAAAAACTCCAAGAAGAAAGACAAAAGTAGAAACAAAAAAGTCAGTGTCCGAACGCCAGTGAACAATAAAGAGGAGAAAGAAAAATGAAAAAGTTCATGATTGTAGTGATGGTTTGTTTGGCCTGTGGTTTGGTGTTAGCGACGGAGCAGGAGCGGCGGCTGGAATATGCCGACATGGCTCTCGGCAGTGTCGCAACAATGAGAAGCTGCATGGGTGAGATAAACGGCAATTGGAACACGAATGTGGTCCAGCCGTTTGTCGGTGGTGTGGCGAATACCACCGTTGATCTTGCCTACGGACCGGCGTATTACAACGCTTCCGTGAACTGGGAGGATGCCAGTGGATTCTCACTCTTCAATTCCTATGGTGGAATTAAGAAGATTGAGGTCGG
>CAZIYU010000043.1:4584-5332 GCA_964543595.1 uncultured Candidatus Saccharibacteria bacterium
GGACTTTTCCATGTATCTGTCCTATTGGCGTTACATTTCGGTCAAGCTTCCACCTGAAGTTACAGGTGACAGTGACGTGTGGGTGAATGGAGCTCAGGCTTGGTTTGACGGTCAATTCTGGATGGCGGCGATTGCTGCTCCTTGGAATGTGACCAGTTTAACCATTTTGTGGGGTGGTCACGGTCAGTGGGTGGTAAATACAAATCCATCCTTTGACTATGGACAAATCATCCCCCTTAACTCGGGTGACATGGACTCATCGATTACCGTGCCGGCGCAAGCGTATGGCATTTCGTATATTGGTGAATTGTCCTGGCCTGACCAGCAAGTCGTGTTCGTCAGTGGGGTGCAGTATGATCAGTCCTTGGAGGCCAATGTTCTGGTGTGCTATAACACACTTTACAAGAACTATGGTTCCTTCAGAGTAATGATCACTCTGCAAAATTATGATCCAAACCTTGGTAACTCGGTCCAGTACTTTAGCCGGTATCTTGATGTTACCGGGGAAATGATCATGATTCCACTGATTAATAATAACGGTCAGTCGTTTGGAATCCCTGATTACACACAAGTGAAGTTCGTGTATGAGGATCCATCGGATGGAGGGTTAGTCAAGCAACAGTGGGACAATGAGTTGTACACTGTGCCATACAACGGTGGTGGCCTTGGAAAAGGTAGCCAGGGGCAATAGGAATCTTGTCTGAGTGAGTTGAATCCGAGGGCGTGTACAGTGATGTGCACGCCCTCT
>CAZIYU010000044.1:0-2032 GCA_964543595.1 uncultured Candidatus Saccharibacteria bacterium
TATCTTGTCCATAATATCTTTTCGAAAATCTACTGCCCCCATCTGATCCAAATCAAAAACGGATACAAATTCCAGCCCATAGCGCGGATTATTATTAACTTCCTGTAATAACATATTGAGCTCCCGATCCCGACCAAAAATCATCGCTGTCTCTTTTATCTTCAAACCAAAAATTTTCTGGCCATAGGTGCGCCAAGTAAAAATCAAAGCTAAAGAAATAATAATATAAATAAATAAGATAACTTTGGGAGTGATGCCAAAATAAGGCACCAAATAAAAGAAGACCACAGCTAAAAAACTATTAAAAATCTGTGTATTAAAAACTCGTAAAGGTAAATGACTCTTGAAAATTATGGTGTGCTTTTCATATAAACCGGCAATAAAGAAAATAAGACACCAAATGGCAAATAAAATACTGAAGGGGAAAAAGTGTTCAGCAAAAAAAGAGCCGGTGGGTACTGCCCTAAATCTGATTAACAGAGCCAGCCAGAGAGAAAAAATAAAAACAATTATATCTCCAATTAGCAATAACCATGGTTCCTTCCGATTGACTAATTTCATAACAACTGAAGTATAGCGCTTTTTTAATATTCTTCAACTAACAGCCGTCAACCTGGCACGTTGCCACAACGTTCAAGGTTGACGGCTTTTATGTTATAATTCTAATCATGATTGAAAGAAGAAAGATCTTATACTGTATTACTAAAGGTAATTGGGGTGGCGCGCAACGCTATGTTTATGATTTGGCCAGCTCCCTACCCTCTGATTTATATGATATAACCGTCTTAATTGGTAGTGGCAAAACTTTAGCTGACAAACTGCAAAAAGTCGGCATCAAAACAATCACCCTAGGAAAATTAACCAGAAATATAAGTTTACTGAAGGATTTTATCGCCTTTTTAAAAATAATTAAAATCTTTTGGCGGGAGAAACCAGACATAATTCATTTAAATAGTTCCAAAATGGGTTTTCTGGGTGCTTTGGCCGGTCGACTTACGCGCCGACCAAAAATAATCTTCACTGGCCACGGCTGGGCCTTTAATGAGGATCGCAGTAAAATACAAAAAAAATGGATTTATTTATTACATTTAATAACCATCAAATTAGCTCGCAAGACTATCGCTGTTTCCGAGGAAACAAGAAAGCAAATTGCGAAAAAGAAGAAAATTGCTAAGAAAATTATCGTTATTAGAAACGGCATCGAGGCCATTAATTTTTTAGACAGAGATATCGCCCGGTCTGAAATCTGTAAGAAATTACCAATAGATTTAGAACTAAAAAACAATATCTGGCTAGGGACAATTTCCGAACTTCATAAAAACAAAGGCTTAAAATATATAATTGAAGCCATGCATTTATTAAATATGGCCAGTGATCATGAATCTGATTTACCAAATCTAATTATTATCGGTGAAGGTGAGAGAAGAGAAAAACTACAACAAAGAATAAATCGTTATAATTTAGAAAAAAATATTTTCCTAGTCGGACGGCTAGATGAAGCCGAAAAATATTTAATGGCTTTTGACATTTTCACTCTGACTTCCATCACCGAGGCCTTACCCTATGTCATATTAGAAGCGGGACAAGCGGGCTTGCCAATTATTGCTTCTGGTGTCGGTGGCATTCCAGAAATCATTGATGATATGAAAGATGGCATCTTGGTTCGACCAAAGGAACCAGAAGAAATTTACAAAGCCCTGACCTTTTTATTAAATAATCCCGAAAAAAGCCTTATTCTAGGCCAGAATATCCAGAAAAAAATATTAACAGAATTTACTAAGGAAACTATGGTAAAAGAAACAATAAAATTGTATAATTAGCAAATAAGTTTATTAACATGTCCCATAAAGCCTTATGCGAAGTGGGATTAATTAAAGAAAATATGAGCGTAGAATTTAATGAGGGTCAGATACCAGATTATAATTACCAAATTAAAAAAAGTGGTATAGCTAATTTCATTGTTAAAATCGGTCTAGCTAATGATGAGGCTGGGGCTAGAAAGGTAATGATAATCATTACAATTATTTGTTTT
>CAZIYU010000044.1:2132-5219 GCA_964543595.1 uncultured Candidatus Saccharibacteria bacterium
AATTAAATCCCCAGAAATTCATTTTTCATCATCTCTTTATGAGCCGTGCGACGATAGCGACGCATGCCCATTAATATGCCGAGGCCGACAAAGGAGGTTAGTAAATTTGTCCCCCCATAGGACATAAACGGAAAAGTAATACCGGTCACCGGCATGATACCAATATTCATACCGACATTCACTAAAAAGTGGCTGAAAAATAGAATTGCTAAACCACAACCAAATAAAATTTCAAAATTGCTGGCCCCATAATAGGCGGACACAATTATTCGCCATAATAAAACGCCAAATAAAATAAAAAGGAATAGGACACCTAAAAAGCCCCATTCCTCGGCATAGGCGGCAAAAATAAAATCTGTCTGATATTCTGGTAAAAAACTTAATTTACTTTGAGTACCATAACCAATGCCCTTACCTAAAATCTGCCCCGAGCCAACAGCGATAGTGCTTTGATAGGCACTATAACCAGTGCCCCGAATATCTGATAAAGGATGAATAAAGTTAACGATTCTCGCTTTTTGATAATCTTGCAAAACAAAGCCCCATAGGCCGACAAAGACAATAGAGCCTAGGACAAAAACGGCCAATAAATGTTTCTTAGAAATACCGGACAATAAAATCAAACCCAACCAAATTAGAAAAATGATCAAAGCCGAACCAAAATCCGGCTGAAGAAAAACCAAAACAAAAACCACAAAAACATAAAAACCAGACACAAAAATGTGTCGGATATTGGCAATTTCAATATGTCGCTTGGAAAAATACTTGGCTAGCAGAATTATGACAATTAATTTAATAAAGTCGGCTGGTTGAAAAGAAATACCCCCAAAATCGAACCAGCTCTGGGCCCCACCGGCCACTTTACCCACGACGAACAGAGCTAGCAAAAGCAAAACCGCAATAAAAAAAATGGAAATAACCAAACCGGTGCGCTTTAAAAAACGATAATCAAATAAACTGACCAAAAAGAAAATCACAATGGAAATCAAAATCCAAATTATTTGCTTGTGATAATAATCACTTTCCGCCCCAAAGGAACCCATAGTCACTAAACCAGCCACGGTAATAAAAACAGCCGAAAAAAATAAAAGCCAATCAATATTCAAAAATTTTCTAAAAATATCCCCCATATCTATTTCAAAAGTTTAAGGACTATTTCCGTTCTGGCCTGAGTATCAATAAAGGGCTTAGGCCAGTTAAAATTTACTTCCTTACTTTCCTTACCATTAATAGCGTCAACGATAGTACGAGAAAAGGCAATAGTATTACCAGCCGTATTATAAACGATAGCAATAGCCTCAATTTTTTTAATTTGATTAATAGTTTTATTCGTCAACATAAAACTAAGCCGTGGGGCTGTCTCCTCCCGACTCATCACCGATTGCGAAACAGATAGGCCAGTATCCACATTAGCCTGCTTAACCCAAATAGCTTGAGAAGTAAAATAAAATTCTACCCGTTGTGGTATTTGATTACCAGTTAATAATTCCGGTTCAAAAACGGCCATGATCCGATTGGCCGGCACAAAAGTCCGACCAAATCTTTCACGTAATAAAACTCCATCTTTATCATAAAGTTTAAAAGTATAATTCAAATTATTAGCCTCGGCATTTAAATTAGGATTTTCAATATAGGCTAAAACATTATAAACACCGTCACTAACCTTAGAAAATCTCTGCCATTTTACCGTCAATGGCACATATTGTGCCTCGCATAATAAAATACAGACTCCCCCACAATCAATTCCTAATTCATCCTGATTTTTTTTGCCATCACTACAAGTAGGTGGCTTATAAAGATGCCATAATAAAGGAATAACAAAAAAAATTATTATAAAAATAACAATTCCGCTGATATAGATAAATTTTCTTCGTCGTGCCCAAGACATGATAAGATTATAACACAACCAGCTTCTAGAACAACCGCCCCGCCTCGCAGACTCGGCACCCCTCCTTAACCAAAGAGGGGGAAGCTGGGGACATCAGACTTTGTGGTTTTGTTTCTTATCCTCTCTTCGGATGAGGAGAGGTGTCCATTCTGATGGACGGAGCGGTTGTTAAATAAAAAGTGGGACGGTTGAATTTAATAAATGTTATAATCACTTAATGTCCGAACGTATTCACACAATCAAATATCTACATAACGCTAGAAAAGATTTAAGAAATAATATTACTCCCCAGGAACTTTTACTTTGGTATAGACTAAAAAATAAGGCTCTCGGTTATAAATTCCGTCGGCAACATAGTATTGGTAATTTTATTGCTGATTTTTATTGTTATGAAAAAAAATTAGTTATAGAACTTGATGGTAGCCAGCATTTAGATAATGTTGAATATGATAAAGAAAGGACAGAATATTTTGAAAGCTTAAATATTAAGGTATTAAGGTTTTGGAATAATGACATAGATAATAATCTGAATGGGGTTTTAATGAAGATTGAAGAGGAATTAAATAGGTAAAATTTTTGTAAAAGAAAAACCCACCAGACAGGTGCCTGGTGGGCGTTTCCTGTTGATGGGTTTGTTGAACTAACTTGCGGAAATTAAAAAATAACTATATTCTGAGCCAAAACAACCACCGAAGACCAACCGCTCCGTCCATAGGAATGTCCACCTCTCCTCATCCGAAGAGAGGTTAAGAGAAAAACCCGAGCATTATGTTCCCCTCCCCGGCTTCCCCCTCTTTGGTTAAGGAGGGGTGGTGAGTCTGCGAGGCGGGGCGGTTGTTCCTATTTGGACACAACAAAAAAACCGCCGTGAAGCGATTATTTTGAGATCAAATGTTTTGTTCTGGCGACTAGCTACTTTTGCCGTTATGACTATCATCGCCTCAACTATGCTTAACTTCTGTGTTCGGAATGAGAACAGGTGGTACCATAGCGATAAATCACCAGAACAAAACATTCGATTATCCCACTACGTTAATAAAAATTAACTTCGCGGGACACGTTTCTAAGGTAAATCGTGGATTAATTCCACGCAACGGATTAAGAGTTCCCTTTCGGGTTAATATTTTCTTTAAGATTGCCCCGTCAAATAAAATTTGACCGGGTATAGATTTCTAAATTTCCTAATAGAAATCGACTAA
>CAZIYU010000045.1:0-5170 GCA_964543595.1 uncultured Candidatus Saccharibacteria bacterium
TCGACTGCAGCCACCCGTAGGTGTATGGACCGTATCTCAGTTCCATCGATGGGGAACAGGCTCTCACCCCCCCTAGGCGTCATTGCCTTGGTAAGCCATTACCTTACCAACTAGCTGATACCGAGCAGGCCGATCTCAAAGCGATAAATCTTTACCCGGCACCTATTAAGGTGCCGGGACCATCAAGTATTACCTAATCTTTCGACTAGCTATTCCTGACTTTGAGGTTCGTACCTACTTTATACTATCTCGTCTGCCGGTTGTACTTCAGCTTGCGCCTCAGCACCCCCTTGACTTGCATGCCCTATCCACGCCGCCAGCGTTCATCCTGAGCTAGGATCAAACTCTAAATAAAAAATAAATTTTAATTTAGTTTTTAATTCGAACGGAACAAAAGAAAAAATAATACGTGACCGGCGTAGCTCGTTTCGAGCGAAGTGGGATGTTTTTTCCAATTGAAATTCGTGTCCGTCCTAGTCTCCTTGCCCCGTCAAATTTTGTTGCTTTTATTTGACTGGGGTGAATCATTTTAATTACTATATTTTTATCCCACTCCGCTCATAAGAATGAGCTTCGCGGGACATGCTTGCACATATATCTTGCCCCGCATAGCTCGTATTCGAGCGACGTGGGGTTACCAGAGTGCATATGAATGCACTTCTATTTAATATACGTTCTCATCTAACTCCAAACATATCGATGTCTGGGCTAGATATTTTCAAATTTTGTCAATGAACTCTCTTCATACACTGTTTAAAAATCACCCCAAAGGTGTTCTAAACAGTGTTGTCCATTATACTCATGAGGAAATGAAAGTCAAGCAAATTAAAAGGCGCGGTCCTCCTTGAGATCCCGCGCCTTTATATCCTCAACTAAATGCTATTCGACTCAGCTCAATTCCCTGCCTGGTTTTGGCCCAGAACACAAAGGCTTGAGGATTGCCTGCTTCGGCGATCATCTCATTCAAATAGCGGTCAAGTTCCAAGACACAGACCTGGCCGACAGACCAGACAGAAAGAACTTCAACTATCTTACTTACATCCGGAATTGAATTGGGAAAGCAAACATAAGGTCTGCCATCCCTGTCCGAATAGTGATAGTTCAGCTTACCAGTTTCCCCGCGCGCCACCAATGGCTCCTTGATCTCAATCTCCCAATGCGGAAAAATGAGAACTGTTTGTCCTTCGCCATAAAAACTCAAAGGCAATTTCAGCTGATCAGCCGAATGAGCCTCATGAGCCTTCAGAAGAAAATGTTTATTCCCTCTTGGAGACTTTACAAAAATATTAATCTTCATCCCAAACCTCCTTTTGTTGTTTATCTAAAATTACTCTACCATAGACATACAAAAATAGCAAATAAATATTTTATCCTTCAATTAGAACCTTTATTTTATCAGTAACTTCCTTTATAACTGATACATCTACCTTATCCACAATTTTTATTTTTCTAGCAGAATAATCAATAGTCGTCACCTGGTGTGATAAAATGACCCCTTTTGTTTTTTTGATATCAAGCTTAACTTCAAAGAAATAACCTCGTTCTCTGTTTGTAATTGGGCAAATCAAAATCAGCCCGCCCATTTTACTATTATAATTATAGTTGCTCAAAACCAGAGCTGGCCGATTACCACTTTGCTCATGCCCCTTAGTAGGAGAAAAATCATAGACAATGATATCCCCTCTCTCTGGTATTTTTACTCCCATTCTATTATTTCCTTACCCACGGCTGGTCCAAAATCTACTAATGGATGAATTTTTTTAGGATCAATGGTTTTCATTATTTCATTTAGTGAAGGATACTTTCTTTTCACGGCCTTCAGAATAATCTCTGACCCTTTTTGATTAAAAACTACTTCTGTGCCCAGAGAAAAAGGCGTATCCTCAATCAGTGCTTTTGGTAAGCGAATTCCCAAACTATTTCCCCACTTTTGTATTTTAGTTGTCATATCCTAAGTATATACTTTGTATACACATAGTCAAGCCTAGATTGTGAATAACTCCAGCTATCAAGGCGTCGCCTTGCTACCCACTACCCCTTCTTCTGCACTTTTTCAATCGTCACAAGTAATGCCGAAGCGATAAAAATAGAGGAATAGGTACCGATAATAACACCGATGATCAGGGTTAGGGCAAAATGATTGGTGGCTTCGGGGCCCATAAAGTACAGAACCAAAAGTGCTAAAGCGGTGGTCATAGAAGTATTAATAGAACGCATCATAGTTTGCTTAACGCTCTCCCCTACAATGGTCTCAAAATCTTTTTTATTATTCTCCCGATGAGAAATATTTAAATTCTCACGAATTCGATCGTAAACCACAATGGTATCGTGAATAGAAAAACCTAGAATCACTAACAGGGCGGTCACGAATAGTGTGTCCACTTCATAATTATAAAAATGTCCGAGAACAGAAAACACACCCACTGGAATTATAATGTCGTGGGCCAAAGCCACGATGGCCATCAAACCATATTTCCAACTTTGCACTGACCCGCTCGACTTGTCAGAACTAGTCATTCGGGTAAACTTTGAAACTTTTCTAAAGGCAAAAGTAATAAAGAGAACGATACAGAGAATAACCAAAATGATGGAAATGATGGCTTTTTGGCCGGCTTCCTTACCAATCAAAGGACCGATGGAATTAATTTTTTTTAATTCCGTTTTTATGGCTCCATTATCGGAAAAAGCATTTTCAATCTGTTGCCTTTCAACATCAGACACCAGTCGCGATTTAATAGAATAATCCGTATCGCCCACAGACTGCAAAACATAACTACCTAAAGAAATTTCAGTGGCCAAGGCGGAAATATTTTTCTGAATCAAAGCCGAATCAGGCAAACTATCGGTGTAACGAACTTCAATTACTGATCCCCCCTTAAAATCAATGCCCAATTCCAAGCCCCAAATGAAAAGAGATAGGGTGGAAATAACAATCAAAAGACCGGATAAACCATAAAATATTTTTCTGTTTTTAATTATCCACATATTATTTATTGGCACCACTATTGAATAAAAACTTTAATACTTTGCCGGCTTGATCATGTTTAATAGCTAACAATAATGTTCGCGAAGCGGTGATAGCGGTAAACATTGAGACCAAAACACCAAGACCGAAAACGAGAGCAAAACCTTTGACCACGGCCGTACTGGAGAAAAAGTAAAGAATAACGGCAGTGATTATACTAGAAGTATTACTATCACGAATAGATAGCCAAGCGCGAGCAAAACCTTCTTTAATGGCATCCCCTAATTCCCGACCGCGTGCTAACTCTTCTTTCATTCTTTCGAAAATCAAAATATTAGCATCCACGGCCATACCGAGAGATAGGATGAAGCCGGCAATACCAGCAGCAGTCAAAGTAACCGGGATTAATTTAAATAAAGCCAAATTTATTACTCCGTAAACCATTAAAGAAATCACAGCCAATAATCCTGGCAAACGATACCAAAGAATAAGAAAGAGAGCGATGACAATGAAAGCCCAAAGTCCCGCATTTACACTGGCCACCACGGCCTCGGCTCCCAATGAGGCCCCAATACTCTGGGTAGAAATAAGTTCAATGGGAATAGGCAAAGCTCCTAAATTTAAATTGCTAACCAAATCTTTGGCTTCTTTCAAACCAGCTGAGCCTAGGAAACCACCAGAAATAGAGGCTTGGCCACCAGCAATTTCTTCCCGAATAACTGGCATAGACATAATATTGCCATCCAAAAAGATAGCCAAACGGCGACCAACATTTTCTCGGGTAATTTTAGCAAATAAATCCGAGCCTTCGCTATTGAATTGTAGAGACACATTCGGCTCACCAGTGGTCTGATTAAATTCCAAAGTCGCTTTTTCTAAAAGAGCACCAGTCAAGCCCGTCGCTTCAAAATCATTAATGGTCACAGATTCCGTGCTAGTGGCACTTTCTAAAGCGGAACTCGGAAATTTAAATTCCAAAACATAGGTCTTACCAACTTGCGCAATGGCACCGGCAATATCCGTCTGGCCTGGTAAATCTACAATTAACTGTTCATGACTTTCTCCACCAATAATTCCGACTTTCTCCACTTGGATAATCGGTTCAGACACACCAAAGACATTGACTCTTTTTTCAATCAAATCTTTTAGAGCATTCATTTTAGCAGACACATCGGTGGCCGCAATATCGGTAGTATCCGCTTTATAAATAAGTTCGATCCCACCATTTAAATCCAAGCCTAATTTAAATTTTCTAGTAGATTCAGCGCCGTTAGTAGAATAAACAAGATAGCCGATTAAAGCTGCTACCAATATCAATATCACCGCCCAAAATCGTCTTTTAAACATTTGGCTAGTATAACGGATTTAATAGAAATTGCAAATCAGAGCCTACCCCTGCCCCTTCCCAAGGAAGGGGTTTCAGAAAGTCCTCCCTTTGGGGGAGGATTTAGGAGAGGCTTTTACTTCCCCGTCTGGGACAATAACGCCTTGATGGTTTTCAGGGCGATTTTTAAATCCAGTAAAAGGGAGCGGTTTTTAATATAATACAAATCATAGGATAATTTATTTTTTGTCTCCTCCGTATTCACGCCTTGATGCGGATGATTCTCATGATATAACTGAGCCCAACCAGATAAACCCGGCGGAATCAAATGTCGAACATTATAATAGGGCACTTCTTTTTCATAAATCTGGGCCAAAGCCGGCAATTCCGGTCGCGGACCAATTAAAGACAGATCCCCTGTCCACACATTCCAAAGTTGGGGTAATTCGTCCAAACGACTTTTTCTCAAAAATCCCCCAACTTGAGTAATCCTATTATTTTTTTTACTCTCCGTCTGCTCATTATCATTAAAACTCATTGTTCTAAACTTTCTAACTTTAATGAGTTTATTATTTTTGCCGATTCGTTCCTGAATGATAAAAATCGGTCCGCCATCTCCTAATTTAATAGCCAAACAAATAACAGGATAAACAATCAAAGAAATTAAACCAAAAATAAAAGCAAAAATCATATCCATGACTCTTTTAAAAATATCGTAGGTAACACTAGTTGACAAAGAAACATTTTCCAAAAACCAATTGTAACCAACCGAAGAAATCGGCACCCGATCAAAAATATCCTCATATAAATCATTAATCTCCACAAAACGAATCTGGGAAAATAACAGATCATAAAAATGAGCTAAATTATTCTTCAAAATT